>JADGOD010000062.1 GCA_017883125.1 Acidimicrobiales bacterium | reverse complement strand
TGCGGGTTCCTCAGGGCGGCGACCACAACAGCGTCGAAGAGGCGCGCTGCGCGCTCGATCACCTCGAGGTGGCCGTTGTGCAGGGGGTCAAACGACCCGGGGACGAGGGCGATGCTCATGGCGCGGCCGGGGAATCATCGATGATCAGCACGCTCACGAGCGTACTTCCATACCGGCGCTGACGATGGAGCGTCCAGCCGATAGGGACGTGGGGGACCTCTCGGCTCTCGAGGACGACGGTCTTCGCCGAGAGGGCGTCCAGCACCTCTGAGACGGCGGTGAAGTCATAGGGGGGATCGGCCAGCACCAGATCGACGCTCGGAGGCGTCCAGCCCGGGAGCCGCGCTCGGCGGAACGTCGCGGAGCCTTGAGAGAGGCCGACGGCGTCGAGGTTGGCCGCTGCGGCCGCCAGTGCCTGGGGGTCGCCGTCGACGAACGTGACGTGCGACGCTCCCCGGCTCAGCGCCTCGATCCCGAGAGCCCCGCTCCCGCAGAAGAGATCGACCACGGTTAGCCCGCTGACCCCGCCCATCGATCCGAGGATGTCGAAGATGGACTCCTTCACCCGGTCCGTCGTCGGTCGCACCGTGGGTGGAAGGGGTGCCGACAACGCCCGTCCTCGCGCCGCACCGCTGACCACTCGCACAACCGAGAGGGTATCGGTTGCTCAGCTCTTGAAGAGAAACGCAGCGTCCTCCTCGTCCAGTGTGGCACGCAGCTCTTCGGCGAGCAGCGGGTGCTGAGCGAGTGACGGGTCCCCCTCCGTGATCTCCTCGGCGATCCGGCGTGCATCTTCGAGGAGGTCTCGGTCCCTCGCAAGGCGGGCGAGGGCCAGGTCGCTGCGACCCTTCTGGCGACTTCCCAAGATGGTGCCCTCGCCTCGGAGGTCGAGGTCTATCTCGGCGAGCTCGAAGCCGTCGGTCGTACGCTCAAGGGCCTCGAGCCGCACGGCGGCATCGGCTGATGCTGCATCACCGAGCAGATAGCAGTAGCTCTCGTGGCCCGCTCTGCCGACCCGGCCGCGCAGTTGGTGGAGCTGGGCGATGCCGAAGCGCCCCGCGTCCTCGATGAGCATCACCGTGGCGTTGGGAACATCGATGCCGACCTCGATCACCGTGGTGGCCACCAGCACGTCGAGGGCGCCATCGCGGAAGCTGGCCATCACGCCCTCCTTCTCGCTCGACTTCATCTGACCGTGGAGGAGTCCGACCCTCAATCCCTTGAACTCCCCCGCCGCCAGACGCTCGGCCTCCTCGGTCGCCGAGACGGCCTCGATCTTCGCCGATCCCTCGACCAGCGGGCAGACGACGTAGGCCTGTCGGCCGGCAGCCACCTCTCGACGCACCCGCTCGAAGGCTTCGATCGCCTCGAGATCGCTGCGAGCCCACCGGGTGACGATCGGGGTGCGCCCCGGAGGGAGCTCGTCGAGCACAGACATCTCGAGGTCACCGAAGACGACCATCGCCGCGGTTCGGGGAATCGGCGTCGCCGTCATGACGAGCAGGTCGGGATCGCCTCCGTCGCCCGCCCCACGACCCTTCTCCCGAAGCGCAGAGCGCTGCTCGACTCCGAACCGGTGCTGCTCGTCGACCACCACGGCACCGAGGGAGCGGAAGCCAACCGCGTCGGTCAGGAGGGCATGGGTGCCGACGACCAGATCGATCGCTCCGCTGGCGAGGCCCTCCATCGTCGAGCGGCGCTCGGCGGCCGGGGCCGACGCCGTCAGGAGGCGCACCGAGAGGGGACGCTCCCCTCCGAGCCGCTCGGGATCGGGCACGAGCAGCCCTTTGAGCATCGAACCGATCGCCAGGTGGTGCTGGTCGGCGAGGACCTCTGTCGGCGCCATGAGGGCGGCCTGGTGGCCACCCTGGACGGCGGCCAGCATGGTGGCCACGGCGACGACGGTCTTGCCGGAGCCGACATCGCCCTGGAGCAGCCTGTGCATGGGCCGTGGCCCCGCCAGATCGTCGAAGATCGCGGCGAGGACCCGGCGCTGAGCACCGGTGGGCTCGAAGGGGAGCGAATCGAGGAACCGGGTGACCAGGGTGGGGAACCCGCCGCTCGCCCGCTGAGCCTCTGCGGGGTCGACGCGATGGCGGATCGCTCGGGCGCCCTCCTCGAGCGCGTGTCGACGCATCATCAGGGCCAGCTGGAGACGGAACAGCTCGTCGAAGGCGAGTCGTCGACGAGCCGGGATCGTCTCTTCGATCGTCTCGGGCGCGTGGATCCCGCTCATCGCCACCGTCCGGTCCACGAGATCCAGCTCCGCTCGGCGCTGCGGGTCGAGCGGATCAGCGAAGACCCCTGCCCTCCGGAGCGCTTCAGCGACGAAGGTCCCGATCTCCCAGCTCGTCAGCCCGACCTTGGAGGACTGGGGGTAGACCGGGATGATCCGGCCCGTCTTGGCCGAGCCCTGGACGTGACCTTCCATGCCGACGAGCAGGTCGACCACGGGGTTCGTCATCTGGGCCTTGTTCCGGAACGAATCCAGCTTGCCGAAGAAGAGGGCCTCGGCCCCGGCTCGCAGCTGCTTGGCGCGCCATGCCTGGTTGAAGAAGACCACCCGCATCGACCCCGTCCCGTCGTCGACCTCGAGCTGCACCAGGGAGCGGCCTTGGCGGGTCCGCCGCGACTCCACGCTCAGCACCGTGGCCAGAACGACGGCCTCGTCGCCGACGGCGAGATCCTTGAGGTCGGCCTGACGGGTGCGGTCGATGTAGCGACGCGGGTAGCACCAGAGCAGATCGAGGACCGAGTCGACGCCCCACGACCCGAGTGCGGCTCGCTTCTTCGGCGTCACCTTCTCGAGGACACCCACGTCGAGTACCGCCAGCTGGGTAAGCGTTCTTCCGTGAGACCCCTCGGTCCCGCCGTGCGAGCCGGCCTCGTTCACTCGATGCCGAAGAGGTACGGATAGAGGGGCTGTCCACCGTGGTGGACCTCGACCGAGACGCCAGGACGCTCCTCGGCCAGCCACTCGTGGATCCAGCGGGTCATAGCCCCGCTGGATCCCTCGCCCTCGATGATGGTCACCAGCTCATGGTCCTCGGTGACGAGCCGGTCGAGCAGCGCGCTCGCTGCGACGACCAGGGAGTCGGCCACCGAGATGATCCCCTCGCGGCTCAGGCCGATCCAATCGCCGACCCTGACCGGACCTGCGTCAGTCTCGGTGTCACGCACGGCCTGGGTGATCTCGGCGGCCAGCACCGAGTGGGCGGACTCCCTCATCGTGGCGAGGTTCTCCTCGGCCGAGGAGTCGGGGTCGTAGTTCAGGAGGGCGGCAAACCCTTCGACGATGCTGTTGGTGGGCACGACCACGACGTTGGCCGTGGTCAACGTGCCGACCTGCTCGGCCACAGGTTGGATGTTCTTGTTGTTGGGCAGGATGACGACGTTCTGTGAACCGGTCGCCTCGACGGCCGCCACAAGATCGGCCGTCGACGGGTTCATCGATTGGCCGCCCTTGACCAGGCGGTGGACCCCGAGGGAGCGGAAGATCCGACCGACACCGTCACCGGTGACGACAGCGACCACCGCGGTGAGCGGTGGCGGACCGATCAGGGTCTCGTCGAGGACCTCGCCTTCGCGCACCCAGCGCTCTTCGACGACCTGCTCGGCCAAGTCCGTCACCCTGATCTCACGAGGCCGGCCGATGTCGAGCGCGGCTTCGATCGATGCCCCGATGTCGTCGGTGTGGATGTGGCAGTTGAAGATGCCGTCGCCACCGACCACCACGATCGAGTCGCCGATGCCGGCCCACACCTCCTTGAAGGCGGGAATCGTCTCATCGTGCGCGTCGAGCAGGTACATCACCTCGTAGCGGAGGTCACCGACGTCGCCGCCCTCGGGTGAGGGCATGGCTCCCGAGAGGTTCACGTGGATCGACTCGACCGCCGGGGCGATGGGCACCGGGCGATCCGAGATCACGTAGCAGAGGGCGTCGAGCATCAGGAGGAACCCGGTCCCTCCCGAATCGACGACCCCTGCCTGCTTAAGCGCCGGAAGGAGCTCCGGTGTCATGGCCAGCGCACCCTCGGCGGCCGATCGGGCCGCCTCGGCCGTGTCGGCGAGATCCGCCCCACCGCGTGCCGCTGCGAGGGCACCCTCTCCGGCGGCCCTGGCCACGGTGAGGATCGTCCCCTCCACCGGGCGGACCACCGCCCGTCGGGCGAGCACGTCGGCATGGGCGAGGGCATCGGCGAGGATCGCTGCGTCCACGCACTCAACGGTCTCGAACTTCTCGGCCAAGCCGCGCAGCAGCTGGGACAGGATGACGCCGGAGTTCCCCCGCGCCCCCATCAGCGAGCCGTGGGCGATGGCCCGACACGCCTCGGGCATCGAGAGGGGCTCGGCGGCCTGCTCGAGGGCAGCGACCACCGATTCGATGGTCAGGGCCATGTTGGTGCCGGTATCACCGTCGGGCACCGGGTAGACGTTCAGTCGGTTCACCACCTCCTGGTGGTCGCGAAGGAGGTCTCGGTAGGCCATCAGGGTGCGGCGTACGTCTGCCGGAGCAAGGGTCGCCGGAGGGGTCATGGCCAGCGATGCTAATCTTCTTTCCTGTTCTCATCGGGGAGCGACCGCCGCATCCCCGAAGACGGACCACAAAATGTGAGTTCCGTCGCCCAGGAGGTTGGATAATCAATGGCTGCTGTCTGTGAACTGTGTGGAAAGAAGCCCTCGTTTGGCATGAACCTGAGCCACTCGCACCGCCGCACCAAGCGGCGCTGGGACCCGAACATCCAGCGAGTTCGTGCGCTGATCAACGGTACGCCCAAGCGAGTGAACGTCTGCACCTCGTGCCTGCGAGCGGGCCGGATCACCAAGCCGCCGCGCCGCCAGATCCCCACCTCGAGCTGATCCGACTCTCGGGGTCAGATCACGTCGTGGCGGTACCCCGAGGCCACGAGGACCTCGCCTCGGAGCGTCCTGATCGACGGATCCGCCACCGTGGTGCCGATCTCGATCGGTAGAGCCAAGCCCTCTTCGAGGAACACTCGCCGTAGCCCTTCGGGGTCGCCGGTGACGATGATCAGCTCATAGTCCTCTCCTCCGCCGAGCGCCTCATCGCGCGTCGCACCTTCGGCCACAGGCACGTCGATGAGTGCAACCCCCACCCCTGAGGCCCGGGCCAGCCGGTCGAGGTCCAGCCCCAGCCCGTCGGAGATGTCGCTCATGGCGCTGGCTCCCGCCCTGCGGGCAGCGCCCCCCTCCTCCAGGCGCGGGCTCGGCGCCCGATGGGCAGCCTCCAGCGAGGGATCGGGCGCCCCGTGCGGATCCGAGAGCTCTCGAAGCCCTGCCGCCGACCCGCCCAGCGGTCCGGTCACGAAGATCGCCTGGTTGGGATGCGCGCCCGCCCGGGTGACCGCCTCTCCCCTCGGAGCGAGTCCCACCGCCGCGATGGAGACCGTTGGTGTCGCCGACGACGTCACGTCGCCCCCCACTACCGGGCACCCGAATCGCTGGGCTGCGGCGATGACGCCCTCCATGATCTCGCTGACCGGGACCTCGGGTGAGGAGGAGACCAAGGCCACCAGCCGCCACGGCTCGCCTCCCATCGCTGCGATGTCCGACAGGGTGGCCGCCACCGCCCTCCACCCCAGATCCGCAGGGGAGAGCAGTCGCAGATCGGCGTGAACTCCGGCCACGGCCGAGTCAGAGCAGAGCAGAACATCCATCGATACTGGGGCCGGTCCGAGGACCGCGGCGTCGTCACCGAACCAGAGTTCTCCCGGTCTCGCGGCGAAGCCCGCAGTGGTCAAGGAATCTCCGATACGATTCAGAGTCGCATCTTCTCGACCGATCGGTCCCCCGTGGGGGGCGGGTTCCGGTGTAGGCGAGGTCACGGCGAATATCTAGCATGAGTCAGACCGGCTCATGGATCGGTCAACTCCTGAAGGAGGAGAAACCAGATGGCTCCCACCAAGAACGAAGCGCTGCTCGCATGGGTCGAGAAGGCTGCTGCGCTAACAACGCCGGACGAGATCTACTGGTGTGACGGCTCGGCCGATGAGTACGACCGACTCTGTCAGCTCCTCGTTGACAACGGAACCTTCGTCAGGCTCTCCGACGCCAAGCGGCCCAACAGCTACTGGTCGCGCTCGGATCCGGGCGACGTCGCTCGCGTCGAGGACCGGACCTACATCTGCTCGGAGAACGAGATCGATGCCGGACCGACCAACAACTGGCGCGACCCTGCCGAGATGCGCGATGTCCTCGATGGGCTCTTCGCCGGATGCATGAAGGGGCGCACGATGTACGTCGTGCCCTTCTCCATGGGTCCACTCGGCTCGGAGATCGCGGAGATCGGCGTCGAACTGACCGACTCCCCCTACGTCGCTGTCTCGATGCGGATCATGACTCGCATGGGCAAAGGCGCCCTCGAGGTCCTCGGCGACGACGGTGACTTCGTGCCGTGCCTCCACTCGGTGGGGCACCCCCTGGCCGAGGGCGAGGCCGATGTCGTCTGGCCGTGCAGCGCAGACAACAAGTACATCGTCCACTTCCCCGAGACCCGGGAGATCATCTCGTTCGGCTCCGGCTATGGCGGCAACGCCCTGCTGGGCAAGAAGTGCTTCGCACTGCGCATCGCGTCGGTGATGGCTCGTGACGCCGGTTGGCTGGCCGAGCACATGCTCATCTTGAAGCTCACCTCCCCGGCCGGTGAGACCAAGTTCGTCTCGGCCGCGTTCCCCTCGGCATGCGGCAAGACCAACCTGGCCATGCTGATCCCCTCTCTGCCCGACTGGAAGGTCGAGACGGTGGGCGACGACATCTGCTGGATGAAGTTCGGCGCCGACGGACGTCTGTACGCCATCAACCCAGAGGCCGGGTTCTTCGGCGTCGCCCCAGGGACGTCGATGCACACCAACCCCAACGCCATGTTGACGATCAGCGGCAACACGGTCTTCACCAACACGGCGATGACCGCAGACGGCGACGTGTGGTGGGAGGGGATGAGTGACGATGTCCCGGCAGGCATGACCGACTGGCAGGGCAACGCCTACGACCCTTCCTCCGAGAAGCCCGCCGCTCACCCAAACTCCCGCTTCACCGTCCCTGCAGCCCAAGACCCGGCCATCGCCCCTGAGTGGGAGGACCCCGCTGGCGTTCCGATCTCCGCCATCCTCTTCGGCGGTCGGCGAGCTTCGGTCGTCCCCCTCGTCTTCGAGAGCCGGGACTGGGACCACGGTGTGTTCCTCGGTTCGATCATGGCCTCGGAGACCACCGCCGCCGCCACGGGTGCGGTCGGCAACCTTCGACGTGACCCCTTCGCCATGCTGCCCTTCTGCGGCTACAACATGGCCGACTACTTCAGCCACTGGCTCAAGGTCGGCGGGTCAGCCAAAGCCGAGAATCTGCCGAAGATCTTCTACGTCAACTGGTTCCGCAAGGACGCCGACGGCCGCTGGCTCTGGCCTGGATACGGCGACAACAGCCGCGTCCTCGAGTGGGTCTTCGAGCGCACCGCCGGCCGCGGGGATGCCGTGGAGACGCCGATCGGGTTCGTCCCGGCTCCGGGCGCCCTCAACGTCGAGGGCCTCGGGGTCTCTGATGAGGACCTCACCGAGCTGCTGCGGGTCGACACCGACGAGTGGCGAGCGGAGGTGCCCCTCATCCGGGAGCACTTCGCCACCTTCGGCGACCGGCTTCCCGCTTCGCTGGACGCCGCGGTCGATGACCTCGAGCGCCGGCTGGGCTGAGCCCGACACTCCCGATCCATCGGGGGAGCGAATCTGCGGACGAACGGCCCCTTCGGGGGTCGTTCGTGGCGTCAGGACTCGGTCGCTCTTCGTCGCTGACGGCGACGGACGATCTGTGCTCGCCGGCCGAGCAGGTAGATGACCGCACCGGCTCCGGCGATCACGGCGATCACAACATCGCCGCCGACGAAGGGCATGGCGATCGCCACCGGTATCAACGCACCGATCACCCAGACCAGCTGCTGGCGCGTGGCGAACCGAGCGAACGCTCGCCCTTGCTCCTGGACCGGTACGTAGCGCTGGGTCATGGCGTCGAAGGACGGCTGACCGACGGCACCGGCGACCCCCACGAGGAGGGCGAGGGCCATCTGGATCGGGAGCCCGCCGATGTAGGCGGCCAGCGTCGCACCCAGGCTGACCGCCACCAGGGCCGAGAGAAGCATCTGGGGCTCTCCCATCCACCGCCTCAGCCGCGGCACCAGGGACAGCCCGATCAGCGCCCCGATGCCGCTGGCCCCGAGGGCGAGGCCGTACCACCACAGAGCGGCGTGGCTTCGGCGAAGACCGAACGCCAGGAGGAAGACCAGGAACCCGGCGATGCCCCGGAGCAGCGAGTTCGCCGTCAGGCCGAGCTTCACCTCCGGGTGCACCTCGGGCTTCAGAGCGGCGAGATCAGGGTCATCGTGGCCCCACGATTCGCCCCCGTGATCGCCCTCGCCACCCGGAGGCACCGAGCGGTCAGGCTTCCCATGCGGCAGCTTGAGTCGGAACCCGGCGACTGCTGCGACGGCGAAGACCAGTGCGGCCAGAACCAGGACGCCAGGGGCTCCGAAGACCTTGAGCAGGATGATGCCGGGGATCGAGATGACGAACCCCGCCAAGGTTCCGAGCAGGGTGAGCTGCGCATTCCAGCCTGCGAGGCCGTGGGGCGGCGCCCCACCCCGCGACGTCGGCTCGGTGAGGTAGGCGTCGGCCGCCGCGTGTGCGGCGACGTCCTCGCCGCGCTCGGCTTCGGCAGCAGCGATCTCGGTGATGAGGGCCCCTCTCGTCACGAGGTAGAGCTTGGAGAGCACGAGGATCAGGAACGCCTCGGGAAAGATCATGAAGCTGTGGATGTCTCGAGCCATGAACGGGGTGAGCACCATCCGTCCGGCCGCAGAGAAGACCACCATCGCTCGCCGAGCACCCCGGGAGCGGTCGATCAGCGGGCCGAGCAGCGGAGAGACGATCGCAAAGGGAGCGATGGTGAGCAGGAGGTAGAGCAGCACCTTGGACTTGGCTTCGGTGGGCGAGATCGAGAAGAAGAGCGAGCCGGCCAAGGAGATCGTGACCAGCGTGTCCCCCGCCAGCATCAGCACCTGGGCCAGTGCAAGTCGCCCGAACGGCGAGGACTGGTCGAAGAGGTCGCGCAGCGCTTCTGCGGCGAGGGCCCGAAGTCTCACGATGCGGACACGGACGACCATCGTGCCCATGCTACGGCGCCTGGATCATCGCC
Organism: Acidimicrobiales bacterium; assembly: GCA_017883125.1. Classification (GTDB taxonomy): domain Bacteria; phylum Actinomycetota; class Acidimicrobiia; order Acidimicrobiales; family RAAP-2; genus CAIUMH01. Next base: position 1,837 of record JADGOD010000062.1, on the reverse strand, counting down.
CCGTAAACGGATTCACCGGCACCGAGGGTCGCACGAGAAGGATCTGGTTCGGCGACGAGGCCTCCGAGGCCTTGATGCCCGATCCTCTGGTGCCGATCTCCCCTAGGAGGTCTTCTTGGCCTCTTGATCTCGAAGGAGGGCGAAGATCCGTTCGATCTCCTTGTCCTGAGCCTTGAGGTGCGCCTGGATCTGGAGCGCCTCGTGGAGCACGGCGTCGGCATCTTTGTAGGTGGCCTCTGCTCGAGCGTCCGCAGCCTTCGACTGGATGTTCTGGCCGACGATGATGATCGGCAGGAGGACCAGCTGGAGGAAGTTCGAGGAGATCCAGGCGACGATGAGCACCAGGCTTCCCGAGCGGATGGCACTCGGAAGAGAGAGGAGAGCGATGATCGCGAAGATGTACGCGCACCACATCGTTCCCACAACGAGCGTGATCCCGAGTCCGACCCTGGCGTTGACCCGAGCCGAGACGCTGTCGCGTCTGAGCTGGTCAGAGACCTTCGGTGGATGCTGGGTTCTCCGCTCTTGGACCCTCGGATGCTCTGAGTGGGTGAAGTCGATCGGCATGACCCCATCCTGCCGTGGTGGCCTGGCGTCGCGGGTGATCATCGACGTCGACAGGCCCGCGCTGGTCGACCGAAGCCGACGGTGCTCCACGCCACCGATGGAGAGCCGCCTCACCGAGCAAGACCGTTCCAGATCTCTCGGGAGACGGGGTGTCCGCGTCGTCGAGCTGAGACCGTCTCGACCCCTTCGACCGGCCAGATCAGGAGGAGACGGACACCCGAAGTTCACCGGATTGCCACATGTCGATACGGTACTGTCAGGGCCCATGACGAGACTCCTGCCCTCTATTCCTCGACAGTCACGCCGGTCGATGCTGCCCGAGGCGGGCGAACGGTACCATCGAGATCCCCGCCGCTCGCATCGTCTTGGGATCACGCGGTGAGACGCCCGCCTGCTCGGCTCCTCCTCGGGGCTCTGGTTGCCCTCTCGCTCGCACTGACGTCGTGTGGATCGTCCCAGCCCTCTGCTGCAGAGCTCTTGGCCAAGACCACGCAGCAGGTCTCCCAGCAGTCCGCCGTCCACTTCATCGACGTGACGACGGTCGACACCGACAACAAGACCGTCACGGGTGACATCGGACCCGTCGTCTCCCAAGAGACCTTGACGGCGAACGGTCAGCCGGTGCTCCAGGTTCGCCTGATCCATACCACGGTCTATCTCTACGCCACCTCCGCTTCGGTTCTCGAGACGGCGTTGAAGCTCCCGGCGTCCGAGGCCCTAGGGCTGGTCAACACCTGGATCCAGATCAGCTCGACCGACGCGCCGTACAACGCGATGGTGAACAGCCTCACGATCGATTCGGAGATCAGCGTCTTCTACCCACTCGACGCACATGTTCGCGTCGCGGGCACCAAGAAGATCCACGGGGCGCAGGTCACCGCTCTCACGGGTCCGACGACGCCATCGAAGCTCCTCGCCAGCGAGGCCTCCCTCTTCGTCGACCCCACCACCAGCCTCCCGGCGGCGGCGACGTTGGTGACCAAGAGTGGATCGACCACATCGAAGAAGGAGGCGATCTTCCGAGAGTGGGGGGTCTCGGTCTCAATCCCGACGCCGACCTCCCCCGTCGCTTTCTCATCCTTGCCGACCAGCTGATCCCACCTCAGGTCAGACGGCTCCGCGGCGGGGCCTCAGCCGTCGCAGAGGGTGCCCGACTGGAGGCTCAATCCCAATGATCTCCGCCCCGAAGTCGGCAAGGAGCTGGGTGGCCTGCACCCCTGGAGTCGTCGTCGAGAAGTCGACGACGACCAACCCCTCGAGTGGGGCGCTG
>JADGOD010000061.1 GCA_017883125.1 Acidimicrobiales bacterium | reverse complement strand
CGCGGGTCTTCTTGGTCGGTCCGACGGCCCGGCAGAGGATGAAGCCGTTGTCGTCATCGATCGCGGCCGTGAGCCATCGCAGGTAGATCTTGGCGTGCCAGTTGCGGGGGCCCCAGGAGTGGTCCTTGCCGCCGCGACCCCTGACCGCCCACTCCCGCGCCCCGATGCGCACCGACCCCTCGACGCGAGCGAGGTGCTGGTAGTGGTGATCTGCCTGGCCCGGGAGGAAGATCAGATCGACGTGATCCTGGTCGGAGCCCATCACCGTCTTGAGCCCTGTCGACGTCGCCGTCAGGGCGATCTCGACGTCAACGTGAGGGTTCTGGGTCAGCGCAGCCTTCGGATCGCGCAGCGCCCAGGGGTCTTCGAGCAGGACCATCGGGCCCAGGTAGCCGACCCGGTTGACCCGCCACGGCGTCACGATCTCCCAGGACTGGCCGCCCACCGAAAGACCGTTCTCTGAGATCGATGGCCGCCCGAACTGGAACGCGACGCTCCCGTCGGGAAGGTAGACGCAGGCAGACATCTCTGCGTGTCCCTCATTCGGCCGATTGCCGATACGGAACCATCCTCCGATCTGAGACATCGGATCCCAGAAGTCGAGGTAGCGGCTCTCGTTCCAGTTCGATGCCGGTCCGACCTCGTGGACACCCTCATCAGCGTCGGTCAGGCGCGTACCCATCTCTTCTGCCCCCCTTGAAGCGCTGAAGTTGACATGAGGACGGTACGTGAGGGAGCGGTGGGCACTCCAGGCCGAGACCGCCGTGCGTCCGCGGTAGTCATGTGGCCGGCTCCTCCTGCGGCGGCCAGGAGTCAAGTGGGACGCCCTTGGGCGGAAGCGGCCGGAAGGCTGGAGGCCGCTTCTCCACGTAGGAGATGACGCCCTCTCTGAAATCGATGTTCCGCCCAGGTCGATCGGTGATCTCCAGGGCTGCGGCGAACGACGCCTCCTGGGACTGGTCCCAGTCATCCGCTATCTGCGCCTTGACGTCGGCCATCGCGACAGGAGAGCAGTTCTCCACGAGATCGCGGGCGTAGTCGAGCGCCCGCTCCATGAGGTGCTCGCCCGGCACGATCTCGTTGACCAGTCCCAGCCGGTGCGCCTCTTCGGCGAGGATCGTCCGGCCCGAGATGAGCAGGTCCGTCGCCACCCCGTAGCCGACAAGTCGGGGAAGCAACCAGGACGTCGAGAACTCGGCCTGGAGCCCTCGGCGGGTGAAGGAGGTGGCGAGCTTGGCGCCTGCAGCCACGAAGCGGACGTCGCTGACGAGCGCCTGCACCAGGCCGATGCCCGCGCAGGCGCCATTGATGGCAGCGATCAACGGCTTCCGGGCCGTCAGCGCATGGGTCATCGGTCGGCGGTCGGCCTTGCTGGGTCCGGCGACTGTGGCCTTGGTGAGACTCTCGGCATCCATGCCGGGGCAGAAGCCTCGACCGGCGCCGGTGACCACGATGGCGCGGACGGTGGGGTCGTCGTCGGCGTCGTCGAGGAGATCGAAGTAGCGCGTCTCCATCTGCCGAGTCCAGGCGTTCAGTCGATCAGGGCGATTCAAGGTGAGCACGAGGACGGCACCCCGCTGCTCAGACAGAACGACGCCCGCGTCTCCGCCCATCACCGCTCCACCCCGTCTGCCCCGTTCTCCACCGGCTCTCGCAACATGGGGCTGATCGTACGCTCTCGCTCGACCTCCAGCACGAGCCGGACAGAGCCCATGATCGACCTGCCGCTGGGCTGCGCGAATCCCGGCCAGTGCCTCCGAGCGCGTCTAGACGCTCGCCATTCGCCGGAATCCGTGACCCTCGCCGTCCCAACCGAGCAAGACCGTCCCGAACCAGTGGCCAACGCTCTCGCTCTGAACGTGTGAACCCTCGCCTTGAGATCGCCATCGAGCGAATCCCTACCCCACCTGGTGGTGGCTACAGGATTAGCTGCAAAGAGCTTCTTCGGGACCACCTCCCCCGAAGGTCACCCTCCCGTCAACCCCAGCTGAGCTGGGTGTTAGGTGTGGGCCGTCCAGGACTTGAACCTCTGGCCCCTTGCGTGTCATCCGTCCCGAGAGGATCCGACCCAGCTCAATGATGTCCAGAAATGCCGGCGTCTCTAGGCTTCCAGCAGCATCGCTGGCAGGGTTGTTCGAATGTTCACCGAGTGAATCCGCAGACCTGTACGGAGCCTACGCGTGGTTCGTGTCGGCGCCCGAGATCGGGTTCGACGGCACGCACAGGACAAGCTGCCACAGTGAGGGTCATGCCGATAGCCACGGCCTCGATGACGATCGTCGGGACCGTCGGTCGGGCGTCAGCCGAGATCGACGATCAGCTCAGCCCCTGTCGCCGCGCGCACCTCCTCGAGCAACGCCCCGCCGAGCACCTCACGCAAGACGAGACCCTGCGGCTCCACGTCGATGACACCAAGATCGGTGATGATGCGGTGCACGCACCCTCGACCGGTCAACGGCAAGGTGCACTCCTGGACGATCTTGTGGCCCCCGTCCTTGGCGGTGTGCTCCATCATCACGATGACGCGCTTCGCTCCGTGGACCAGGTCCATCGCACCGCCCATCCCCTTGACCATCTTCCCGGGGATCATCCAGTTGGCCAGGTCGCCGGCGGCCGACACCTGCATCGCTCCGAGGATGGCGACGTCGACGTGACCTCCGCGGATCATGGCGAACGATGCCGCAGAGTCGAAGAACGAAGCGCCCGGAATGACGGTCACCGTCTCCTTGCCTGCGTTGATCAAGTCGGCGCGGAGCTCGTCCTCGCGCGGATACGGTCCGACGCCAAGGATCCCGTTCTCCGAGTGGAGGACGATGTCCAACCCGCTCGCAACGAAGTTCGGGACCAACGTCGGCAGCCCGATGCCGAGGTTCACGTACTGGCCGTCCTCGAGCTCGGTCGCGACTCGCTGTGCAAGCTGGTCTCGGGTCAATGCCATCAGGCTGCCACCGTCCTCTTCTCGATCCGCTTCTCTACATCTGGCGCCAGCACCACTCGCTGGATGTAGATCCCGGGAGTGTGCACCTGCCGTGGGTCCATCTCGCCGACCTCCACAAGCTCCTCGATCTCGGCGATGGTGATCCGCCCCGCCGCTGCACACAGTGGGTTGAAGTTCTGGGCGCTCTCCTCGTAGATGAGGTTGCCGTGCCGGTCGCCGTACTTGGCGTGAACCAAGGAGAAGTCTGTCCGGATCCCATGCTCGAGGACATAGCTCATGCCGTCGAAGACTCGGACCTCCTTGGGCGGCGAGGCGATGGCGACGGAGCCGTCGGCAGCGAATCGCAACGGGAGCCCGCCTTCGGCCACCTGTGTTCCCACACCTGCCGGCGTGAAGAAGGCCGGGATCCCGGCTCCACCGGCTCGAAGCCGCT
>JADGOD010000060.1 GCA_017883125.1 Acidimicrobiales bacterium | reverse complement strand
GGCGCCGTCCGGGTCAGGCTCGAGAAGCGCCTCGACGACATCGACCAGGGTGGGGATCGCCCGGTGTCGCACCGCAGCATCGAGACCGACGTCGAGGGCTGCTCGCTCCCTCGGGCCGAGGTCGCGTCCCATGCTCGAGGAGGCGAGCGACTCGAGCAGCTGCAGCCGCTCGGACGCGGTCGACGCCCTGTCGCCGGACACGAGATCGAGCGGGTTGAGGCGCAGCGGCCCACCAGGACGCAAGCCGAGCGTCGTGCACCCCACCGCACGAGCCAGCTCCCCGTACTCGCCCTTGGGGTCGACGATGAACGCCGATCGGCCGAATGCCAGCTGGCGGAGCACATATGTCTTGACCAACGCGCTCTTGCCCCGGCCGATCTGGCCGAACACCACGGCGTTGGGGTTCGTGAGGTGGCCGGCCGCATAGAGCTCGAAGGGGTCGTACGCGAACAGGCCCCCCAGGAGATCGACCCCGATGATCGCGCCCGGGGTGTTGCGTCCGGTGTCATGGAGCAGCGGGTAGAGCGCCCCGATGTGACGGGTCGTGGTCTCATGGGCGCCGACGGTGGCGGGAGCGCTCGCGTCCCGCCACGTCACGGGAGCCCCCCGGCCAGAGGGAGCGTCGCCAAATACCCCCTCAGGTGGTCGCCCTGGAGCCGGCGCAGCGAGAGTCCGGCCTGCGTCGCTGCAAGCTCGGTCGCTGCCACCCGGTCGCGCAGCGTCGGGAGGTCGGCGGCCACGACCGAGACGAACCCGCACAGGCGGAGAGAGCCATGACCGTCAACCAGCTCGGACTCGCGGCGCTCGACGTGGCGCGCCTCACGCTCGCGGCGTCGATCCATCAGGAATCCGCCGCGACGACGGACCTCGTCGTCGGCGGCACCCGAGGTCTTGGCGACCTGTGCACGGCGCAGCGCAACGCTCGGCGGCACCGGCTCGAGCACGACCGCCATCGAGCGACCCTCCTGGCCCAGGAGAACCGGGGCGAGGAACTCCGAGGTGACCTCGTGGCGTGGCCACTCGGCAACCCACCAGGTCACCACGTGGAGACCACCCGCAACGACCCCGGAGAACGTTGTCGTCGCCCGGACGCTGAGCGACGTGACGTCTCCGTCGTACTCGGCGGTGACCCCCGGATGCTGCTCGAGGATCTCCGTGAGCTGACGAGCCGACAGCAGCCGGCTGGGTGGGTGACCCGCATCCTCGATCGCTCGCTGCAGCGTCGTCGCCTCGTTCAGGAGGGCGATCACCGAGGTCGTCCCGGCGGCTGACGGCGACCGAGCCCGGAGGGAGAGATAGACGTCGCGGCGCAGGCCCGACCCGCGAAGGCTCGTCACGAGGCTCCGATAGGAGTCCCACGCCACCGCCACGTCGTCACGTCCTCGCCGGCGAAGGTCACGAGCGACGCGCGAGCCATCGTCGAGCGTGGCGGTGGTGCTCCAGGCCACTCGGTCCACCACCGAGCCCTCCCGGGCCAGGGTGCCGAGTGCGTGGACGAAGCCGTCGACCCGCTGCTCACGGGCCGGGGGCTCGAGCAGCGAGACACCCGCGCTCTCGAGAACCAGGACCACGATGAGATCGCCCCGCCGGTCATGGATCACACCGGCTCCCGAGTCCGCTCCGAACCAGCTGGCGTCCTTCACGCTGAGCGCGCTCACCATCTCTTCACCGCGGTGGAGGCCGAACCGGACGACGACCGGCGTCCACTCCTCTGTCGTGCGACCCCGGATCGGGAAGGTGCCGGCGGCGACCCCTAGCCCGAGGAGCCCGAGGGAAGCGACGAGGGCCGGGACTGACGTCGAGGACGCCACCACGATGCCGGCCAGCGCACAGCCCAGGCCAGCGGCCACCACTTGTCCCGGCCTCCATCCGGCCACGAGACCCCTCCTCTCCCGGGGCCCGAGGCGATACGTGCGCTCAGCCATCGCGCTCCGCGTCCTCTCCGGGATCACGCATGCGGATCAGAGGGCCGTACTGATCGCGCTCGATCACCAGCGTGGGTCGAGGCGGCGGCGGCCGAGACGGAGCCGCCTCTTCGCGAGTAGCAGCGGTCGGAGCCGTGAGGGTGGCCCCGGGCCACACGACCGGCCGGCGGCTCTCGCTGGCTGTCGCCGGGCTCGCCGCGGGGTCCCGGGTGGCCGACGGTCGGATCGGCGGATCTGAGGCAGGTTCGTTGGCGGCGAACGCGCTCTGCTCCAGAGGATCCTCGGACGACTGTTCGCCGACGGGATCGCTCCCCAGCCGGGTGGAGGCCCCAGCTCTTCCCGCCGAGGACGCTGCCACGAGCGCTGCGGGGACGGCGAGCGGTGGCGTCATCCGGCTCCTCTCGAGAGCGAGGTCCACCGCGCTCCGGGGCGTGCCGTGCATCATCGAGCCCGCTCCGCGCTGGCGGAGGCCCTCGAGGTGGAGCCCAGCGGTGGCCTCGAACATCGGGAGCAGCTTGAGGACCGTGAACGGTGCCATCGCTGCCAGGGTGAGCAGCGCGATCCCGGTGACGATCGTGCTGAAGCCGCGGCCCTGGGTGGTGCCGAGCGCGTCGACGGCCATGTCGAGGACGACCACGATGACGAGCTTCGAGAGGATCAGCGCCACGAGCGTCTCGACCAGGCGACGACTCCATGAGGCCAGCGCCGGCCACACCATGGAGATGAGCGCCAGAGGGAGGAAGACCACCGCCACGTAGATGGCCGCGGCGCGGAGCACCAGCTCGACCCAGAGCACCATCGCCGCGACGGCCACCACCACCGCTCCGAGCATGGCGATGAACGCCGGTGCCGCGCTTCCCGTCGTCGCACCGGCGTTCACGATCGCCGTGGCGAGAGACCCCGTGAGGCTCTGGAGCGAGCCGGGGGTGGTGGCCGACACCGCAGAGGCCAGCTGGTCGGTGACCGAGAGGGCCATCGAGGTCAGCTGAACGGCGGCACCGGCGAGGACCATGGCCAGCGGAAGGTGGACCAGAGCGGCGCGTGCCAGCAGCGACGGCCTCTGCTGGACGATCGCCTGGATCGCCGAGGCGAGCAGCAACGGGAGGGCCACGATCGCCAGGAGCCCCTCCATCGAGTGATAGCGGGTGATGAACCAGGGGCTCCCCAGAGATATCTGGGTCGATGTCTCCAAGGCCGATCCGATCTGGCCGAGGAGCCAGGCTGACCCGTTGGCCACCCACGTCGAGAGGGCGTCGAGCGCAGCAGTGGCCCCGGTCCCGAAGATGGCCGAGCCGATGCCGGAGACACCTTGGCAGATCGGATCGACGATCCCGGTGCCGACACACCCTGACGGCGCAGCGAGAACCGCCTCCATCAGTGCAGACCCGTCCCCGCGTGGAAGAAGAAGTTGATCAGGATCGGGGCAGCGCCGATGAGCAGCGCCGCCCCGCCGGCCACCAAGACGGTGCGACGGCCGGTCACCGCATGGTGCATGTTCTGGGAGTGCGATCCGAGTGCCCACGCCACCGCACCGAAGACGACCGCCACGAGGGCGAGGATCAGGCCCCACCCGGCGATGCCGTTGGCCATCTGTTGGAGCGTTCCGCTCCCCGGAAGGGCGGTCGGGCTCGGGGAGAGGAAGACGTCGGCCCATCTCATGGCCGGGGAACCCTGAATCACAGTGGTGAGCACCATCTCCTCCTTGGGGCGCAGTGGGCCGCCTCGGTGCGACCAGGTCCCAACGGTCCTCTCCGCGCCCGCAGATGACCACCCAGGAGGGGCTCGATCTCTGCCATGCTCTAAGCGTGTCCACGACCGAGTTCGCCGCCTCCAGCCAGCTCTCCCTTGCCGTCGGGATCCTTCTCGGCGTCGGAGGGATCCTCCTCGGTGTCCTCGTCGGGACGACGATCGGTCGACGGATGGGACGGCGGTCGCTGGCGCAGCGTCTCATCGCTCTCGGAAGCCGGCTCGGAGCGGGCCCGCCGAGCGACGAGACCACGATCGACGGCGCCCTTTCCTATCTCGAGCAGGTCACCGGAGCAGCCACCGAGGCGGTCTCCGAGACCAGTGCGGAGGCGATTCGGCTGCGTCGCTCCCTCGACACCCTCCCGCTCGGCCTCGTCCTCTGCGACGAGAACGGCAACGTCCTCTACACGAACGAGATGGCGTCATCGATGATGACCAGCCGCCAGGGCGACGCCTTGGCCGCTCAGGCCGTCACCGAGCTCCTAGCGGAGGCCTGGGACAAGGGGACCGCCGAGCGCACCCTCGATCTCTACGGTCCGCCGCGCAGGACCCTGGGCGTGCGCGCCGACCAGATCGATGACGGCCGTCGAGCTCTCGGGGTCATCGCCGTGATCGAGGACATCACCGAGCGGCGGCGGCTCGACGAGGTCCGACGCGACTTCATCGCCAACGTCAGCCATGAGCTCAAGACGCCGATGGGCGCCATGGGCCTCTTGGCCGAGACGCTGATGGCGGAGAAGGACCGTGACGTCGCCAAGCGCCTCGCTGACCGGATCCACCACGAGGCCTTCCGGGTCAGCCGGATCATCGACGATCTCCTGGACCTCTCTCGCCTCGAGTCCGAGCTCAAGCAGCCCAACGACCTGGTCCCGGTGAACCTGGCGATCGTCGACGCGGCCGACCGCGTCCGCAGCGTGGCCGAGCACCAGGGGATCCGCCTGACCGTCAACGAGCTCGAGACGCCCATCAACGTGCGCGGCGATCAGCGCCAGCTGGTCTCGGCGCTGCACGCCCTCCTGGAGAACGCCATCGCCTACGCCCCGGAGAGCTCCGAGGTGACCCTCTCCGCGACGATCGCCGACTGGCACGATCCATCGCTCGCGGGAACGTCGGGCGAGAGCGGTGAGAGCAGCGGTCTGGCCACGTGGAAGACCTTCGATGACGCGGTGGACCACGCCAAGAGGACGGCGAGGATCTCGGTGACCGACCGGGGCATCGGCATCCCGGCCAACGATCTCGACCGGATCTTCGAGCGCTTCTACCGGGTCGACCGAGGCCGCAGCCGCGAGACCGGTGGCACCGGGCTGGGACTGGCGATCGTCCGCCACGTGGCGGTCAACCACCGCGGCACCGTCGAGGTCGAGTCCCGTGAGGGTGAGGGCTCGACCTTCACCCTCGTGCTTCCCATCCCCGAGGAAGACTGATGTCGAAGAGCAAGTCGAAGCGCTCCAAGGAGGCCCGGGTCGAGGAGGCCCTCATCGTCCTGTTGGTCGAAGACGAGGAGTCCTTCGTCGAGGCGCTGAGCCTTGGCCTCGCTCACGAGGGGTTCAAGGTGGTGGTCGCCCGGGACGGCGCCGAGGCACTCGAGGTCTTCGCCGAGTCGAACCCGGACTTGATCCTCTTGGACATGATGCTGCCCAAGATGTCGGGGCTCGATGTGTGCCGAACGATCCGGAACCAGTCCAGCGTCCCGATCATCATGGTGACGGCCAAGGGCGAGGAGATCGACACGGTCGTGGCCTTGGAGGTCGGCGCCGACGACTACGTCACCAAGCCTTATCGGATGCGAGAGCTGGTCGCCCGGATGCGCGCCGTACTGCGCCGGTCTCCCGGAGACGACGACGCCGACCTCGACGTCGGCGAGGAGCTCACCGAGCTCGGTGGCATCAGGCTCGAGCCCGAGACCCGCCGTGCCTTCGTCCGGGGCGACGAGGTCCACCTGCGTCGCAAGGAGTTCGAGCTGCTCCGGGTCCTGATGGGGAACCCGGGTCGGGTGCTCACCCGTGACGTGCTCATCGATCGGGTGTGGGGCAGCGACTACGTCGGTGACACCAAGACCCTCGATGTGCACATCAAGAGGCTGCGCACCCAGATCGAGGAGGAGCCTCACTCACCGAAGCTCATCACCACGATCCGGGGGGTCGGATACCGCTTCGACGGCACCTGACGACCCCCTCGGGATCGTGACGGTGAAGGAAGACCCGGCGCTCGCTGCCTCGTAGCGGCGGCGGTACTCGGCCTTCGTCGTGATCGAGGTGGCGAGGGTCCGCAGCGAGGCGACGCCGGCCTGCTCCTTGGGGACGTCCGTGAACAGGTCAAGGTCGTAGAAGCATCCGACGTTCTCGTAGGTGATCTTGTTGATCTCCTCGTCGGAGACGCCGGCGACGAGCACGTCCGTCGCCGTCAGCGTCTAGCGCTGCGGAGCCAGGATGATCAGGTGGTCCATCAGGTAGCGCTCAGCTGCTTGATCAGGTTGAACGACGTGCCGGGCACCAGGCCCCTCTGCGGGGATCGACCTCGCTCCTCAGCGCCCTTCGATGACGAGGCGACCACCCAGATAGGCGCTGAGCGCCTCGGGCAGGAGCACCGAGCCATCCGCTTGTCGGCCGGTCTCGACCAGGGTGGCCCAGATCCTGGCCCATGCCAGCGCCGAGCCGTTCACGGTGTGGACCAGCTGGGGGCTCCCGCCGTCTTCAGGCCGGAAGCGGACTTGGGCCCGACGGGCCTGGTAGTCCGAGAACCAGCTGACCGACGAGACCTCCAACCAGCGATCGCAGCCCGGTGCGTACGCCTCGAGATCGAAGGTCCGGGCCGAGGACGCCCCGAGATCGCCGGCGCACAGGTCGAGGACCCGATAGTGGAGGCCGAGGTCCTGGAGCAGCGACTCAGCCCGGGCGAGGATGTCCATGTGGGCCTCGAAGGCCTGATCGGGGGTGGTGTACGCGAAGAGCTCGACCTTGTCGAACTCATGGACCCGAAGCAGCCCCCGGGTGTCACGGCCCGCCGCGCCGGCCTCTCGACGGAAGCACGCCGTCTGGGCGGTGAAGCGGATCGGGAGGTCGGCTTCGGGGAGGATCTCGCCTCGGTGCATCGAGGTCAGCGGGACCTCGGCGGTGGGGATCGCCCAGAGGTCGTCGCGCTCCATCTGGTACGCCTCGTCGGAGAACTTCGGGAGGTGTCCCGTCGACGTCAGCGTCTCGGTGAGGGCGAACGTCGGTGGCCGGATCTCCTCGTATGCATCGGCGTGGGCGTCGAGGGCGAACGCCCCGAGTGCTCGGAGCAGCCGGGCGCCGGCGCCCCGGTACAGCGGGAACATCGAACCGGCCAGCCGCGCCCCGCGCTCCATGTCGAGGATTCCGAGCTTCTCGCCGATGTCCCAGTGCGGAACCCTCTGGTGATCGGCGTAGGTGGGCTCCGGGCGGCCCTCGTCCATGCCCGGCCACCACCGTCGGACCTCGACGTTGTCGTCGGCGCCCTCACCGTCGGGTGCTTCGTGCGAGGGCACGTTGGGCAGCAGGAGCATCGCCGAGCGCACTGCCTCTCCGGCGCGCTCGGCAGCGGCGGCGGCAACCCGCTCGTCATCTCCGAGGCTTCGGCTCTGATCGGCCAGCGCCGAGGCCAGGGTGGCGTCTCCGGCCTTGCGGGCGGCACCGACCTCCTTCGAGAGGGACTTGACCTCAGAGCGAAGCGCCTCTTGACGCTGGAGCAGCGCTCGGTGGACGACGTCGAGCTCTGCCACCCGCTCGACCTCAGCTGCCGGTACGCCGCGCCGCGCCAGCGCGGTGGCCACGGCTCGGGGGTCGGATCGGATGAGGTGAAGATCGATCACGGCCCCCAAGGTAGTGGGGCCACGAGCTCAAGTCTGTAGCGTGAGGCCCGATGGATGTCGCGATCTCGATCAAGGGCCTGGTGGTGCGCCACGGCTCGCTCACCGCTGTCGACCACGTGGACCTCGAGGTGCGCCCTGGTGAGGTCTTCGCTCTGCTCGGCCCCAACGGAGCAGGCAAGACCACGATGGTCGAGACCTTGGAGGGGTATCGGAGCCCCGACGAGGGGATGGTCCGGGTGCTCGGGCTCGACCCGGTGGCCGACCACGTCGAGCTGGTCCCCTCGATCGGCGTGATGCTCCAGCACGGTGGGGTCTATCCGGTCATGACGCCCGCGCAGGCGCTGCGCCTCTACGCCGCCTACTACGATGACCCGGTTCCCGCCTCCGAGCTCATCGAGTCGCTGAGCCTCTCCGAGGTGGCCGCCACCCCGTGGCGCCGGCTCTCGGGGGGCGAGCAGCAACGGGTCTCGCTGGCCCTCGCCCTGATCGGCCGACCCTCGGTCCTCTTCCTCGACGAGCCCACAGCCGGCGTCGACCTCCACGGCCGCCTGGCGATCCGATCGATCATCGCCGAGCAGGCACGCGCCGGGGTGACCGTGCTGGTGACGACGCACGAAATGGCCGAGGCCGAAGCGGTCGCCCAGCGGGTGGCGATCCTCCACCGCGGCCGACTGGCCCGGGTGGGGACGATGGAGGAGCTCACCGGTGGCGGCGTGAGGTTCACCGCACCACACGGTCTGGACACCACCAGCCTCGGCTCCGCTCTCGGGGTCGCCGTGCACGAGGACTCCCCCGGCCACTACCGGATCGATGCCGAGACCTCCCCCCAGCTGGTCGGATCACTCGGCGGATGGCTGGCCGAGAAGGGTGCGACCCTCGGCGAGCTGCGCAGCGGGGCGACCCTCGAGGACACCTACTCGGCGATCGTCGGCGAGGCTGCCTACGAGCCGGCACCTGAGCCGCGCCCCACGCGATCCCGTCGTCGGAGCGAGCGATGAGGGCGCTGCGGGCTCAGCTGATCGCTGAGGTCACCATGACGCTGCGGCGGGGCGAGACCCTGCTGCTCACCCTCGGGATCCCGCTGATCCTCCTGGTGTTCTTCTCCCAGATCAAGATCGTCTCGACGCAGGGATCCCGGCCGGTCGACCTCGTCACCCCGGGCATCCTCGCCTTGGCCGTGATGTCGACCTCGATGGTCTCGCTCGGGATCGCCACCGGCTTCGAGCGTGGCTACGGAGTCCTCAAGAGGCTCGGAGCCACACCCCTTGGCCGGAGTCGGCTGCTCACCGCCAAGATCGCCTCGGTCGCCGCCATCGAGGTCCTCCAGGCCGCGGTGATCGTCCCTGTCGGCCTGCTCCTCGGCTGGAACCCATCAGGAGGGGTGCTCGGGGCCGCGGGGGCCGCGGGGGCGTGCGTGGCTGGATCGATCGCCTTCGGCGGCATCGGGCTCGCCATGGCCGGGCGTCTCCGGGCCGAGGTGAACCTGGCGGCGGCCAACGGGCTCTATCTGATCCTCCTGCTCCTCGGCGGCATGGTGGTGCCCCTCTCGGTGCTGCCCGTGGGCATCCGCACGGTGGCTGAGCTCCTTCCGGCCGCTGCGCTCTCGAGCTCGCTGCACGACTCGCTGGGCCCCATCGACGGCTACCCGGCCTGTTGGATCGTGCTCGTCGTCTGGATGGTCATCGCCCCGGTGATCGCCGTGCGCGCCTTCCGCTTCGAAGGCGACTGAGGTCTCCGACCCGGGAGCGCGGAGGCCGCGGTGACCTCAAGGGCGCAACGAGCGGACGCCCTGGCGGATCATGGCCGGGGTGGCCGCTCCGTAGTGGATCTCGGTGATGATCCCCTTGGCGTTCACGAAGACCGTCTCGGGGAGGGCGGGAAACCCGAACTTGCCGTTTGACACCGCGCCGATCGAATCGAAGCCGACGGGGAAGCTGACGCCCGAGCTGTTCACGAACTTGATCGCCGAGGTCATCTGATCGGCGGAGTCGATCCCGATCACCGCGGCGGGGCCGGCGACGCCGTCCCTCACTGCGGCGGCGAGCGCGGGCATCTCCTTCTGGCACGGCCCGCACCACGACGCGAAGAAGATGAGCACCGCGGCCTTCCCGTTGCCGCCACCGGTCTCCGGGACGCCAATGGTCCCGGCCCCTGCGAGCTCGGGCAGCTTGAAGGCCGGGACGCCCTGGCCGACCTGAGCTGCCGACGACGATGACGTCGACGGCGAGCCGGTGGCCAGGAGCGAGATGACACCGATCACCATGACCGCCAGCGCGACGCCGGCCGCCGAGAGCAGCGCCCGCCGCGACACGGGAGGCCGGGCGGGCGCCTCAGCTTCGGTTGAGGAGGTTCCGGAGGAGGACATCGCCGGCCATGGCCACGAAGAGGAGGGTCAGGTAGGTGATCGAGAAGTGGAAGATGCGCATCGCCTCTGCGCCACCGACCTCTTGCTTTCGAGACTTGAGGTAGAGCTGCGCGGTCAGACCGATGAAGCCGATGTTGAGCACGAGTGCAGTGATGGCGTAGAGGGCGCCGAGGTGCGCGCTGGCGCCGAACAGGATCGTCGTCGCCGCGAGGACGATCGTGTAGATCAGCATCTCGAGCGTCGTCCGATCCATCGACGCGACCACAGGGAGCATTGGCACGTCGGCCGCCTCGTAGTCGTCGCGATAGCGGACCGCCAGCGCCCAGAAGTGCGGTGGGGTCCAGATGAAGATGATGGCGAAGAGGATGATCGGTGGCCAGGCCAGCGAGTCGGTGACCGCAGCCCAGCCGATGAGGACGGGCACGGCGCCGGCAGCCCCCCCGATAACGATGTTCTGGCTTGAGCGGCGCTTCAGCCAGATCGTGTAGATGATGACGTAGAAGAGGGTGGCGGCGATGGCGAGGACGGCAGAGAGCAGGTTGACCAGCGTCCACAGTTCGACGAAGGCGAGGACCTCGAGGCAGACGGCGAAGATCGCCGCCGATTGCGGCGACATGACCCCTGTGACCAAGGGACGGTTCTGGGTCCGGCGCATGACCGAGTCGATGTCGCGATCGATCACCATGTTGAGCGCGTTGGCCCCGCCGGCGGCCAGGGTCCCACCGACCAGCGTGGCGATGACCAGGCCGAGCGAAGGCCAGCCCTGCTGGGCCACGATCATCGTCGGCACCGTGGTGACCAAGAGCAGCTCGATGATCCGTGGCTTGGTCAGCGCGATGTAGCCGACGACGGTCCGCTGCCAGGTGGGTGCGGTGACCTGCGAGGTGCTGGTGGCCATCTCTGCAGCCTATGCCCCCTGATCCTCCCCCGGCACTCCACCTGGTTCTGAGGCCGCCGCTGAGGGCCGATAGGGTCGAGCCCGTGCACACGGCACCTTTCCCATCTCGCAGGGCCCTTCCGACGGTGAGCTCCAAGACCTTCTCCCGCTTCGCCCTCGCCACCTTCATCGGCTCCGGCCTGATCGTGATCAGCGGAGCGGCCGTCCGCTTGACCGGCTCTGGCCTCGGGTGCCCGGACTGGCCCACCTGCTACAAGGATCGGCTCACCGTCTCGACGTCGCTCCACCCCCTGATCGAGTTCTCCAACCGGCTGGTGACCGTGGCCCTGGTCGTGCTGATCGCCGCCACCGTGGTCGCCGCCTATCTGCGCGCGCCGAGGCGCCGGGATCTGCTGGTGATCAGCTGGCTGCTGGTCCTCGGCGTCTTCGGCGACGCCGTGCTCGGCGCCATCGTCGTCTACACGAAGCTCAACCCCTACCTGGTCATGATCCACATGTGGCTCTCGCTGGCCATGGTCGCCCTGGCGGTCGTCCTCCATCATCGATCGCGCTACGACTACTCCCCCAGAGCACGGGCCGAGGTGGCCAGCCCCGCCACCCGCAGGGTGGCCTGGGTCCTCGACGGTCTCTTCGTCATGGTGGTCGCTGCCGGGACAGCCACCACCGGGACAGGGCCTCACGCAGGGGGAAGCCAGGGCCAGGTGGTGGCCAAGAGGATCCCCGTGGCGCTCAAGGACATGGTGATGGCCCACTCGGCGCTAGCGGTCGCGTTCCTTGGCATGGTGCTCGCCACGTTCCTGATCCTCGAGGCCATCGGTGCCCCGGCGAGGATCCGAGGAGCATCCGAGCGCCTGCTCATCGTGGGCGTCGCCCAGGGTGCGATCGGGTTCCTCCAGTTCGTCACCCACCTTCCGGCGTTGCTCGTCGAGCTCCACGTCGTCGGCGTGGTCTCGCTCACCATCGGGGTGACCAGCTTCCAGCTCGCCCAGGTGGCTCGTGACAAGGACGTCGGGAGGTCACCTGACACCCGAACCGGCGCCGCGGTCACCACCGGTGCCGAGGCCGTCTGAGAACTCCCTCCCCAGGCGATAGCGTGGAGGCTTCCTGGCTCCCATCGTCTAGCGGCCTAGGACGCTGCCCTTTCAAGGCGGTAACACGGGTTCGAATCCCGTTGGGAGTACAACGGCATCGACAACGTGGGTCTCGTTGCGAGGTCATCGACGATGTCTAGAAGCGTTCCTCAATGCCCCGCAGCAACCCAGCTCACCTTCGCCAACATGAGCTGGGTTGCGAACGCGAACTGGATCGCCGCCCAAACGATATACGTCAAGATGGTGCCGTGAATCAGGTCACACATTGGATCGATATCCCCGAATCTGGCGCTGAGCTCGCTCGTCGGGACTTGCGCGTGGCGGGATGGGTCCATTCCGACGTCGACCCCGTGGCGCGTGTCGAGATCTATCTCAACGATCAGCTGATCGGTCGAGCTGGCCTGGGTCGCCCGCGACCTGACGTCGCGCTCTTTCTCGCCGCTCCGGACGCTGAGCTGTCGGGCTTCGAGCTGCGCGTCGCAACTCCGCCGCTCCCAGCTGACGGCATCACAACACTGCGCGTGGTAGCCACCACCTTGGGCGGCGCTCGTGAGACCTTGGAGACGAAGAGCCTCCGGTTCCGACCGCTGGACGAGCCGCGGCCGGCTGCGCCACCGGACCTGCCCGGCACGACCATCTTCCGCCGCCTGTCAAACCAATGGACGCGAAGGCGGCAGCCTGCCGATCCGATCCGGATCCTGTGGGATAACCGGAGCCTTGATGAGGGGGGCTCTCAGCTTCGGATGGCTGAGCTGGTCGCTCACCTGCATCACGGTGGCGGATTTCACAGCACGGTGCTCTCTCCGCTGGAGGGGCCGCTGCGCGCTTCGCTCGAGGCGGTGGCGGCAGACGTCCACATCGGTAGCGAGATCTGCCTCGACGACATCGAGGGGTACGAGCACGCGCAATCGCGGCTCGCCGCGTGGATGAAGGGCCGATTCGCCCTCGTAGTCGGGTTCACCGTGTCCTCGTTCCCGGTCGGCGAAGCCGCCAGACGCCTCGGGGTGCCGTACGTGCTCCGGATCGGCGAGGCGGAGCCGCTGCCCACGGTGCTGGGATGGCTCGGAGGAACGATCGTCCCTGAGGTCGAAGACCGGGCGCGACAGGCCTTCGCCGGCGCACAGGTGCTGTTGTGCAACTCGCAAGCAGCCATGGAGATCTACCGTGCCGATGGCTATGACGGCCAGTTCGTCGTCGTGAGGGCGGGGGTCGACATGAAGGGAGCGCGTGACTGCTTGGAAGCGGCTGATCGGAGCGAGATCCGACGGCGCCTCGGGATCCGGCCTGACGAGCGGCTCCTCTTCTGCGGTGCGTCGATATGGCCGATCAAGGGCCAATCTCTCCTGGTGGGGGCCCTCGAACAGCTCCACCACCAGCACCCAGACCTCAGCTGTGCGCTGGTGGGCTACGACCACGGCCCCTACGCCGATGCCATCCGCTCGTTCGTCGACCGCCACGGACTGACCGACGTCGTACGGATCCTCCCCTTCCAGGCCGACCTGAGCGAGTGGTGGATCGCTGCAGATTTGGTGGTCTGTC
>JADGOD010000059.1 GCA_017883125.1 Acidimicrobiales bacterium | reverse complement strand
TGGGGATGCGGATCGCGGCGACCAGCTCGCCGCCGGACTCGGCGACGGCATCACGGAATCGGATTGCCCACACGTGTTCGAACATGAGGATCGCAGCCGACGAGGACGGCTCGAGATCAGCGGCGAGGTCGGCGATGTCCTCTTCGGCGAGCATCCCACTCGGCTCCTCGACGTTCGGACGGAACGCGGCACTCGTGGCCTCGTCGAGCTCCGACAGCTCGAGGGCAGCGACATCGCCGGCCGCATCCTTGGTCACGAAGACCAGGTCGATCACCCGGATCGTGCCGGTCTGCACGAGCTCGGCGAGGGCGGGGGCGACATCGCCGTTGAACTTGTTGCCTGGGAAGCTGATGACCAAGATCTCGATCGGTCCGATGCTCATCGCTGTTCTCCTGTCCTGACGTTCTCTGGATGACGGTCACTCGATGGCGCCACTCATGGGGCCGCGTGTTCGGGTGGACCCTATCGGTGGAGATATGTGGCGTCACCCTGGCACGGTTACCGTCGCCACGCCAGCGAGCCACGCCAGGGGGACCGACACGTGCAGAACGAGGGGCAGTGGAACCGTCATGCGCGATGGTGGCAGCGCGAGTTCTCGGCGGGCGCTGACCCTGAGTACGAGGATCAGATCCTGCCGTTGGTTGCTCGCCACATCCAGGGAGCGCGACGTGTCCTGGACGTCGGTTGTGGGGAGGGTCAGGTTGCCCGTCGAGTGGCGAGCCGAGGGGCCGAGGTCGTGGGCCTCGATCCCACTGCCGCTCAGATCGAGGTCGCCCGTGAACGTGGCGGCGGACCCGCCTATCTCCGGGCGCGCGCCGAGGCGCTGCCCTGTCGCGACGGATCGTTCGACACCGTCTTGGTGTGCTTGGCGCTCGAGCACGTCGACGCGTTCGAGGACGCGATCGCCGAGGTGGCGCGTGTCCTCGAACCGAGGGGACGGTTCGTGCTGCTGTTGGGCCATCCGCTCCTGCAGGCCCCGGGTAGCGCCTGGATCGACGACCGGATCCTCGGCGAGATGTACTGGCGCGTCGGTGCCTATCTCACTGAGGAACGACGGTTCCACGAGGTGGCGCCGGGAGTCGACCTCCTCCTCGTCCACCGACCCCTCAGTCGCTATGTCCATGCCATGGGCCGAGCGGGTCTGCTGATCGATGACATGGTCGAGGAAGCGCCGCCGACTCGGGTGATCGCGGAGAGCTGGGGCTTCCCTGAGGCGGCCACCATCCCTCGGGTGCTGCTCATCAGCGCGATCCGTTCCAGCTGAGGGTTCTCGAGGTCCGCACCGACAAGGGGATGCGGCGCCGCCGCTGCCGACCCGGCTGCCCAGATCGCCAAGGCCGACGCCTCTCAGTCGTGTCTGGCTACGGCAGTGCGAGGAACTCGAGCACCAGCTCGATCATCCGGGTGGGGTTGTCGAGCGAAGCGAAGGTGTAGGAATCGTCGATCCACCGGAGCTCGCAGCCGGGCAGTAGCTCTGCCAGGCGTGTGGCATCCCGGCGCGGGAACACCTGGTCGTGGCGGGACCACATGACCATCGCGGGTCCAGGGAAGGTCCGGAGTCTCTCTGCGGCGGCGAGCGTGTCCGCAGAGCTCATCTGCTTGATGAAGGCGACGCAGTCGGCTCGGATCTCCACGTCGGACGAGGTGGGCTCTGCCCACGCGCTGATCAGCGCCGGGTCGATCTTCCGCTTGGCGACGAGACCGAGAGGAAGGGGCCGGTGCTGCAGTCGGGGGTTGCTGAGAGACTTCAACACGAGGGTCATCGCAGGCGACCAGTGAGCGGCCCACTGGAACGGCTTGATCAAGGCTGGCGGGAAGTGCTCGAACGCGTCGCAGGACATGAGCGCCAGGCGGTCGATCCGGTCCGGGTTCGAGGCAGTGGCCACCTGGGCGACTGCTCCGCCGGTATCGAACCCGAGCAGGGCGAACCGCTCGATGCCGAGGTGGTCGGCGATGTCGAAGAGCGTGTCCGCTACTGAGGAGGTGGTCAGGTTCGCTCGGTTCTTCACCGCGATCGAGTGCGCCCCGAGAGGGAGGTCGGGGAGGACGGCCCTGAAGCCCTGCCCGGCGACGGGGCCGGCGACCCGGTCCCAGACCCGGCCATCGACGAGCAGGCCGTGGGTGAACAGCAAGGCGGGACCTCTGCCTACGGTGCGCACACGGATACGCCCCAGTGGAAGGTCGAGCCAATGTGTCTCGAGCTCGATCATGCGGTGTACTTCTCGCTCTCTCGGGCTGTCGCGGCTCAGGAGTTCTCGGTGAAGCCGCGCTCGATCGTGGCGAAGTCGAAGTAGTCGCGCCATGCCGTGATGAGGCCGCCGTGGACCTCGAACACACCCGCGACGGGAAGCTCCACCCAACCCTTGGCGAGTTGGTGCCGGTCGAGGCGCTCCATGAACACCACCGGACCCGCTTCGGCCGTGGTCTTGACGACCCACTCGTTGCTGAGCGTCGGGGCGAAGAATGGCTCGAGGACACTTCGGATGCCGTCGGGCCCGTAGACCGTCGGGATGGGGGGGACGTTGACGTATTCGCACTGGTCGGACACCAAGGTCATCGCCGTGTCGTAGTCCAACTTCTCCATGGCGGCCATGAAGAGAGTGACGACATCGATCGGCTGCGGGGTCTCGGTGCTCATGGGGTTCTCCTCGTCTGTAGTGCGAACTACAGACGAGGATAGGTGAAGCCAGCACTACAATCAAGCGATGGGCTATCGCCACTCGGCCGAAGAGATCCTCGAAGCAGCGGTCGCGATCGCCCTCGAGTCGGGATTCGCCGCGCTCACCTTCAGTCGGGTCGGGAAGCGGCTCGAGATCAGCGACCGCACGGTCGTCTACTACTTCCCGACCAAGCTGGACCTGATCAACGCAGTCGCCGGCGCACTGGTAGCCGACATGGTGAACCTCCTCGAAGATGCGTTCGGGTCGAAACCGCTCAGCCAGAAGGACCTGATGAAGCGGGCCTGGCCGGTGCTGACGACGGCATCGGCCGACAGGGTCTTCGCCCTGTACTTCGAGATCGTCGGCCTGGCCAGCTCAGGCCGTGCCCCCTACGACGAGCTCGCAGCCGTCCTGGTTGCTGGCTGGGTGGACTGGCTCGCGCCGCGGATGCTCGGCAGCAGCGCAGACGTCAGGCGCCGCCGTGCGCTCGCCACCGTTGCTCACATCGACGGACTCCTGCTCCTCCGGCACGTCCTCGGCGCCGCTCAAGGCGAGGCGGCAGCACGGGAGCACGGCATCTCCACGTGAACGCAGCATGGCCCTTGCGACGAGGTCAGGAGCTTCTGCGCACACCACGGCGGCGCGGGACCCCTCGCCGGCCGACGTGAGAGATCATCGTGGGTATCCGCCCTCGAGCGACGGTGCAGTCCGACGAGTCCCCGGAACAGCCGATGACGTCGACCTCCACTCAAGCATCGAGCTGGCGGCGGCTCCGGTGCGCCTTGCCGTCACGCGGCGGCCGTCTCGGCGGGCATCGCCTCGTGCGCACCGCCTGTCTCGCGACGCGCGACCAGCTTCCCGAGTTCCCAGAGGAAGAAGAGCGCCACGGCGGGCACGAGCGCCAGTCCCCATTGGGCGGCCGACAGCTGCACCGTCCCGAACACGGTGCTCAGTACGTCCATCTGGGTGATGAGCACGGCGAG
>JADGOD010000058.1 GCA_017883125.1 Acidimicrobiales bacterium | reverse complement strand
TCTCCTCGACGAAGCGGATGCCCGCGTTGACGAAGAAGGAGATGGACGCGAAGACCGCCGGGAACTTGTCTTCGGAAACCTGCCCCGAGGCCTTCACGGCATCGAGTACGTCAATGGCGGTGGCCAGCGCGTAGGCGATCTCCTGGACGGTGGTCGCTCCCGCCTCTTGGAGGTGGTAGCTGCAGACGTTGATCGGGTTCCACTTCGGGATGTGGTGGACCGAGTGGGCGATCATGTCGACGATCAGGCGCCGCGAGGGGACGGGACCGAAGATGTAGGTCCCCCTCGAGAGGTACTCCTTGACGATGTCGTTCTGGGTGGTGCCGGTCAACACCGAGACGTCGACACCCTGGTTCTCCGCGTTGGCGATGTAGAGCGCGAACAGCCAGGCGGCCGGGGCATTGATCGTCATCGAGGTGTTCATCTCGCCGACCGGGATCTGGTCGAGGAGCTCGGCCATGTGGCCGAGGTGGGCCACGGGGACCCCGACCTTGCCGACCTCGCCCGCTGCCTCGGGCGAGTCGGGGTCGTACCCGGTCTGGGTGGGGAGGTCGAAGGCGATCGAGAGCCCGGTCTGGCCCTTGGTGAGGTTGGTCCGGTACAGGTCGTTCGACGCGGCGGCCGTCGAGTGCCCGGAGTAGGTACGCATCACCCAGGGCTTCGAGCGCTTCTCCTCGCTCATCTTGGGACTCTCTCTCTCGGGCCGACGAGGGTCTGGGACCTACGGGCAACTGTATCGGGGGTGGTCTCCGGGGCGCTTCTCAGGAGTAATCGTAGAAGCCGAGCCCGGACTTGCGACCCAGCTGGCCGGCGGCGACCATCCGGCGGAGCAGGGGCACCGCGGCGTAGTTCGGGTCCCGGAACTCCCCGTAGAGAGCGTCGAGGATGGCGAGCGACGTGTCGAGGCCCACCAGATCGAGGAGGGCGAGCGGGCCCATGGGGAAGTTGCATCCGCCCTTCATGGCAGCGTCGATGCCGTCACGGGTCGCCACCGATGCCTCGAGGAGGCGGATGGCGTTGTTGAGGTACGGGAAGAGCAGAGCGTTGACGACGAACCCGGCCTGGTCCTTGACCTCCACGGGGTCCTTGCCGCAGGCGGTGGCGAAGTCGATCGCCGCCTGAACGGTCTCGTCCGACGCGGTGATCGGTCGGACGACCTCGATGAGAGCCATGGCCGGCGCCGGGTTGAAGAAGTGCACCCCGACGACCTTGTCCGGGCGGGAGGTGGCCGCCGCCATCTCGACGACGGGCAGGGTCGAGGTGTTGGTGGCGAGGATGGCACCGTCCTTGACGATCCCGTCGAGGGCGGCGAAGAGCTCGAGCTTCACGCCCATGTCCTCGATCACGGACTCGATGACGAGATCGCAGTCGGCCAGGTCAGCCAGCTCGGTGGTGGTCGAGATCCTCGCCAGGATCTCGGCGGCCTCCTCGGCGGTCCGCTTCTCCTTCTTCACCTGACGGGCCAGCGATGCCGAGACCCCGTCGAGCATCTGGCTCCCGCTGGCCGCGCTCCGACTCCTGAGGACCACAGCGAACCCGCTGGCCGCGGCCACCTCGGCGATCCCAGATCCCATGATTCCCGAACCGATGATTCCAACGCGAGTGATCTCCATGGACCGAGATATTACCCATGGGTCACTTGCCCCGCGCACAGGGCGGTTCCTGTGCCAGGCTCGACCCATGGCAACTGCTCCCGGCACCCTCATCCTGCTCGGCGGCGAAGATCTCGGGGATCCGGAGCTCGGCCGCTACCTCTTGGCGGCAAGCGTCGGTCCACGGGTGGCGGTCATCCCCATGGCCAGCGCGTTCGAGCGACCTGAGCAGGTGGTCTTCGAGGCCGCCGAGTGGCTGCGACCGCTCGGCGGCCAGGTCGAGGGGCTCATGGCCAGCTCCCGGGCTGACGCAGGCCTCACCGAGCTCGCACAGCGACTCGACGACGCCGACCTGGCATACGTGACGGACGGGACGGCACTCCACCTGCGCACCACGTTGAAGGCGACGCTCCTCTTCGAGCGCCTGATGGCGATGCTCGAGCGCGGTGCGGTCGTCGCCGCCTCAGGGGCGGCGGCCACCGTGCTGTGCGACCCGATGATCGACCCCCGGGGAGGCGCGCCCACGGTCGGCCTGGGCCCGGTCCGCGCCTTCACGGTGGTCCCCCACGTCGGTCACGATGAAGACGACCCGCGCCAGGAGAAGCTCCACCGGACCGTCATGCTCGCCCCGGCGTCGCTGCCGGTGGTGGCACTGCCCGTAGGCACCGCCCTCGTGTGCCTGCCCGATGGCCGCTACGAGGTGATCGGGCGCGGGACGGTGAGCGTCTACCGAGCCCGAGAGCTCGTCGCCGAGGGCGTCGAGTCCCTCGGTCCCTGGCGCTGAGGGACTCGCCTCAGTCGGATTCGGTGATGGTGATCGACTCGATGGTCACGGTCTCGGAGGGCGTTCCCGACCGGGTCCCGAGCGCATCGATGGCCGTGACGACGTCGCCGCCCTTGACCACCGCGCCGAAGAGCGCATAGGCCGGAGGGAGCCCGGCACCATCGTTCCCCGATATGACGAAGAACTGGCTGCCGTTCGTGTCCGGGCCAGCGTTGGCCATCGCCAGCGAGCCGATCTGGTAGCGGCCTCCCGCGGGGAGTTCGTCGGCGAAGCGATAGCCGGGGCCGCCGGTCCCGGTGCCCTGCGGGCAGCCGCCCTGGAGGACGAAGCCGGGGATGATCCGGTGGAAGGTGAGCCCGTCGTAGAAGTGGTAGCGGGCGAGGAAGACGAAGCTGTTGACCGTCTTGGGCGCGGCGATGGGGTCGAGGGCCACGACCATCTCGCCTTTGGAGGTGACGATCGTCGCCGCGTAGCGCTTCGCCGGATCGATGCACATCGGGGGCTCTGCGTCGAACGACGTGCGCCGCTCCGAGGAGCCGTCAACTTCGGGGCACTGGATGGTCATGTGAACTCCTTGGGTAGTGAGGGGGGTCAGGAACGCGGGTGTCAGCTGGTGGCGATGGCGACCGAGAGGATCCGGTGCGTCACCGTGGGAGGTACTCCGGCGGTCGAGCCATCCCTGTCGATCTGGTTGACGATGCCCATGCCGCTGGTCACCTGGCCGAAGAGCGTGAAGGTGGCCGGGAGGGTCTCGCCGGCGGGCCCGGCGACCATGAAGAACTGGCTTCCCCCGGTGTGGGGCGAGCTGGTGTTGGCCATGGCCACGGATCCGAGCGGGTAGTGGGGCGTCCCCGTCGGCAGGTTCTCGTCAGGCAGCGTGTAGCCCGGTCCGCCGGAGCCGGTGCCCTGCGGGTCGCCGGTCTGGTCCATGAAGCCCGGGATGACCCTGTGGAACGACACGCAGTGGTAGTAGCCCTTCTGGGAGAGGAAGACGAAGCTGTTCACCGTCTCGGGTGCGTTCTTCGCATCCAGGGTGATCACGAACGGTCCGAGATCCGTGGTCACCGTCGCCGTGTAGGTCTTCGCGGTGTCGATGCTCATCGCGGGGGCCGACGACCAGGTCAAGGTGTTGACCCTCGTCTTCGGAGAGGCGGGGCAGCCGACGGCTACCGCCGCCTTGTCGGCCTTGGCCTGGGGAGACAGCTTCTCCGAGGGGCTCTTCCCCTGGAGGAGCCAGATCGAGCCGACGACCACGATCGCCGCCACGGCGACGATAGCCGCGCGGCGGATCTGGCGCTGGCGCTTGGCCGCCTTCATCTCACGCTGGCGGCGTTCGAGGCGGCCCGCTTTCTGTCGGGCTCTCTTATCAGTGGGCACGGCGGACACCCTAGTAGGGAGAGGCGTTCCCAGCTCTACGCCCCGTCTCCGATAGTTTCGTCGCCGTGGCACTGATCGTCCAGAAGTTCGGCGGGACCTCCGTCAGCGACGCCGAGCGCATCCGCGCGGTGGCCGACCATGTGGCGAGAACCCGGCGCCAGGGCAACGACGTGGTCGCTGTCGTCTCGGCGATGGGCAATTCGACCGATGACCTCCTCCGGCTCGCCGGCGAGGTGTCGAGCACCGCCCCGCCCCGCGAGATAGACATGCTCCTCACCGCCGGCGAGCGGATCTCGATGAGCCTGCTGTGCATGGCTCTCGCTGACGTGGGGATCCAGGCAGCGTCCTTCACCGGAAGCCAGGCGGGCATCATCACCGACACCGCGCACACCCGGGCCAAGATCCTCGACGTCCGACCCGACCGGCTGCGGGCGGCGATCGACGCCGGGATCGTCCCGGTGGTCGCGGGATTCCAGGGGGTGTCGACCGAGAAGGACATCACGACGCTCGGACGGGGTGGCTCGGACGTGACGGCTGTCGCCCTCGCCGCCGCGCTGGGTGCCGATGTCTGCGAGATCTACACCGACGTCACCGGGGTCTTCAGCGCGGATCCCCGTGTCGTGCCGAGTGCTCGTCGACTCAGCCGGATCAGCTTCGAAGAGATGCTGGAGATGGCGGCGACGGGAGGGCGGGTCCTGATGCTGCGGTCCGTCGAGTTTGCCCGTAACCATCACGTCCCACTCCACGTTCGCTCGAGCTTCACGTGGGAGCCGGGGACGTGGGTTGTCGAAGAGGAGGATTCAATGGAACATGCGATCGTCAGCGCGGTGACCCACGACACGTCTGAGGCGAAGGTCACCGTCCTGGGCGTGCCGGACCAGCCCGGGATCGCCGCCAAGCTCTTCCGGGCGCTGGCTGATCGCTCGGTCAACGTCGACATGATCGTTCAGAACACCTCCGAGCACGGAACCACCGACATCTCCTTCACCGTCCCCCGGGTCGACCTGGCGACCGCTGTCGAGGTGGCTGAGTCGCTGCGTGACGACATGAAGTTCACCGAGGTCACCTCGGACGCCTCGATCGCTCGCGTCTCGGTCATCGGGGCGGGGATGAAGTCACACCCCGGCGTGACGGCGACGGTGTTCGAGACCCTGGCCAACGAGGGGATCAACATCGAGATGATCTCGACGTCATCGATCCGGATCAGCTGCGTGGTCGACGAGAGCCAGGTCGAAGACGCCATGCGAGCGCTGCACGAGGCGTTCGAGCTCGGCGGCTGAGCTCCGAGGGGGGGCAGGGCGTTTGCCCCGGTCGCCTACGCTTAGAGACCATGAGAATCGCCGTCGTCGGCGCTACGGGCCAGGCCGGCTCGGTGATGCGCCAGATCCTTCAGGACCGCTCCTTCCCTCTTGACGACGTTCGATTCTTCGCGTCCCAGCGCTCTGCGGGCACGGTGCTGTCCTTCAACGGGACCGACGTGGTGGTCGAAGACGCCGAGACCGCCAACTTCTCGGGCATCGACATCGCGCTCAGCGCCGCGGGGGCGACCTCATCACGGGTCCTCTCGCCTCGGCTGGCGGCCGCGGGGGCGATCGTCGTCGACAACTCCTCGGCGTGGCGGATGGACCCCGAGGTCCCGCTGGTGGTCCCAGAGGTCAACGCCCGCGCGCTCGATTCGATCCCGAAGGGGATCGTGGCCAACCCCAACTGCACGACCATGGTGGCCATGCCGGTCCTCAGCCCGCTCCACATCGAGGCCGGGCTCGTCTCGCTCGTGGTCACGACGTTCCAGGCCGTCTCGGGCGGAGGACGCGAGGGCGTCGCCGAGCTGGCCACCGAGCTGGCCATGAGCGAAGGCCGGGCTGCCGAGCTTGCGCTCGACGGTCACGCCATCGAGTTCGATGCGCCGAGGAAGTTCCCCGGGGTGATCGCCCACAACGTCCTGCCTCTGGCGGGCAGCGTGGTCGCCGATGGCCTCGGCGAGACCGACGAAGAGAAGAAGTACCGCTTCGAGAGCCGCAAGATCCTTGAGATCCCCGGCCTCCCGGTGAGCTGCACGTGCACGCGGGTCCCGGTCTTCACGGGTCACTCGGCGTCGATCACCGCGTCCTTTGCTCGAGGCCTTAGCCCGGACCGAGCGAGCGAGCTGCTCGCCTCCGCGGACGGCGTCGAGCTCAGCGACCTTCCGAACCCGCTCGATGCCACCGGCCGGGACCCCTCACTCGTCGGTCGGATCCGGTCCGCCGAGGGGGTCGAGAACGGCCTCTCCCTGTTTGTCGTCGGTGACAACCTCCGTAAGGGGGCGGCGCTCAACGCGGTGCAGATCGCCGAAGTCCTCCTCGCCAAGAGGTTCTAGGGGACCTCGCTCAGTCGGCTCCGGCCGACGGTGGCTCGAGGGCTGATCCCGAGAGCATGGAGATCCGGCGGGCGAGGTTGACGGCGTGGTCACCGAAGCGCTCATAGAAGCGGGCGACCATCGCCAGCTCGATGGCCACCGGGAGCGGCATCGTGCCGGCAACGAGCTCGGCCGTCAAGGTCACGTGGAGGTCGTCCAGCTCGTCGTCGAGGTCTTCGACGGTTGCTGCCTCTGAGACGGAGCGGTCAGCGATCACCTCGGCGGTGTGCCGCCAGATGGTGGTCGCCACCTCGCCCATGCGCTCGACGAGCCCCCGCGAGCGAGCGGACATCTCCTGGCCGAGACCACGGGCAGCACGACGGGCGATGTGCTCAGCGAGATCGCCGTTGCGCTCCAGGTCGGGCAGCATCTTCAAGATGGCGATCAGCTCCCGGCGCTCCGAGGCGCTGCGCCCCGATTCGATCAACGCGCTCTCCACCAAGATGGTCAGCCGGTGGACGAGATCGTCGACGTGCTCGTCTTGGGCCACGAGGACCTTCGCTGCCTCTCGATCGCCGGTCAGCAGGGAGTGGGTCGCCCCGGCGATCCCCTCACCCACCAAGGCGAAGATCTGGATCAGCACCATGTCGATCTCCGGCATGACATCAGGAGGGCCGCTCAGGCCTGGGAGCCGACCTTCATCGGCGCTCTCCTGGCGTCGCCAGCTCGAGAAGGGGAGATCCATGTCGTCGACGCTACCGCCCCGATCGCGGAGGTCGTCCGGCTGGTCATAGGCCCTGCGTACGATGACGGGGAGTGTCGCCAGGTCGAGTGGCGCTGGAAGGGATCCACGGTGGGCAGTTGGGGGATCGTTCTCGGGGCAGTCGTGGGCATCGTCGTGGGGGCCCTTGCGGGGGCCGCGGTGTTCTCATCCCGAAGTGGAGCGCGGCGGGCGTCGCTGGCGGCCGCGCGCGCCGAGGTGGGCTCCCTGAGTGCCGAGAGGGATGAGCTCCGCCGTATCCAAGCCGTCGACCGGGAGACCATCACCAGGCTCGAGGTGGTCCACGAGCACCTCGTCGAACAGGTCGCTGCGCAGGCCTCCACGCTCGAAGCGACCATCGAACGGGTGTCCAACGAGGTGGTCCGGCGGGGGACTGATCGACTCACCGAGCTGGCCACCGAGCGGTTCGAGGGAGCGACGGCATCGCTGGTGAAGGACATGGAGGTCCGAGATGAGCGCTTCAAGCGCGAGGTCGACCCGATCCGCCAGCTGCTCGAGCAGTACGCCGCCTCGATCCACGCGCTCGAGACCAAGCGCGAAGGCGCGTATCAATCAGTGGCGAAGCACCTCGAGGTGCTGGCCGAGTCCGAGGAGAAGCTCCGACGTGAGACCCAGAGCCTGGTGACGGCGCTCAGGACGCCGACCACGAAGGGCCGGTGGGGTGAGATGCAGCTGCGTCGGGTCGTCGAGATGGCCGGGATGGTCGAGCACTGCGACTTCATCGAGCAGACCTCTGTCGAGACCGATGACGGCCTCCAGCGGCCCGACCTCGTCGTCACGCTGGCCGACGGCGCCCAGGTGGTCATCGACGCCAAGGTGCCGCTCAACGCGTACCTCGAGGCGATCGACGCGGAGGATGACGCGGTGCGGCGAGAGCGCATGGTCGCCCACGCGCGCCAGCTCCGCACCCACGTCGAAGCCCTCTCGAAGAAGGCGTATTGGAAGAACTTCGAACCGACGCCCGCCTTCGTGGTGTGCTTCGTGCCCGGCGAGTCCCTCCTCGCCGCAGCCTTTGAAGCCGACCCGACGCTGGTGGAGCGAGCCATGGACAACCGGGTCCTGCTCACCGGTCCCGTCAACCTGATCGCACTGCTCAAGACGGTCGGTCTGGGCTGGCGCCAGGAGGCGTTGGCCGAGAACGCTCGGGAGATCCAGCAGCTCGGGCACTCGCTCTATGAGCGCCTCGGCACCTTCGCCGGTCATCTCAGCCACGTGGGCCGCTCACTGAATCGCTCCGTCGAGTCGTACAACCAGGCGGTCGGTTCCCTGGAGGCCCGCGTTCTACCTGCCGCCAGGCAGTTCGGTCGGCTCGGGGTGCTCGGTGACGCGGTTGACGAGCTGCCGATCGTCACGCCGCTCGAAGGAGCCGCCCGACCCCTCAATGCCCCTGAGGCATCCGGGTTCGAGCTCCACCCGGCGGCGGGCGGCAATGCCGACCTCCACCTCGTCGGGGACGAGCAGGACCCCTCCACCGAGGGGGCCTGAACCCCGCAAGCGGCGAGGAGGATCTAACCTCTCGCCAACCCGGCATAAGGTTTCTCTCAGGATTCGACTTGCAGCACTGGCGCGCTACCATCGTGTCGATCTTCTCGGCGAACAGGATGCCTCCTCGCCGGTATCTATCTCTCAGAAGGGAACAATCGTGAGAATCCTCGTCCTCGGTGGTGACGGTTACCTCGGATGGCCTACGGCACTCCACCTGTCGAGTCGCGGTCATGACGTCGCGGTCGTCGACAACTTCGCTCGTCGTGAGTACGACCTCGAGATGGGCGTCGACTCCATCGTCCCGATCGCCGGACTCCAGCGTCGCTGTGACGTCTGGAGAGAGGTCTCGGGCATCGAGGTGCCTTGCTACGTCGGTGACCTGGTGGACCCGGACTTCACCCACCGGGTGATCCGCGAGTTCCGTCCCGACACCGTGGTCCACTTCGCCGAGCAGCGCTCGGCGCCGTACTCGATGATCGACCAGAAGCACGCGGTGTACACCCAGGTGAACAACGTCGTGAACACCCTCAACGTGCTCTACGCGATCGCGGAGATCGACCCGTCGATCCACCTCGTCAAGCTCGGCACTATGGGGGAGTACGGTACGCCGAACATCGACATCGAAGAGGGCTTCTTGGAGGTGACCCACAAGGGGCGCACTGACATCCTCCCCTTCCCGAAGCAGCCGCACAGCTTCTACCACCTCTCCAAGGTGCACGACACCCACAACATCACCTTCGCCTGCCGGGTGTGGGGCCTGCGCTCGACCGATCTCCACCAGGGCGTCGTCTATGGCCAGGAGACACCTGAGACTGCTCAGCACCCCGAGCTGGCGACCCGTCTCGACTACGACGGCGTCTTCGGGACGGTCATCAACCGGTTCTGCGCACAAGCCGTCGTCGGGCACCCGATCACCGTCTACGGGAAGGGTGGCCAGACCCGCGGCATGCTCGACATCCGCGACACCCTGGCCTGCGTCGAGCTGGCCTGCCTGAACCCGGCCGATCAGGGCGAGTACAGGGTCTTCAACCAGTTCACCGAGTCGTTCTCCGTCCTCGACGTCGCGCACATGGTCGTCGAGGCCTTCTCGGGCTCGCCGGAGATCGTCCACCTCGATTCACCTCGGGTCGAGAAGGACGAGCACTACTACAACGCCATCCACACCAAGTTCCTGGACCTCGGCCTGCAGCCTCACCTGATGAGCGCCGAGACACTGGCGTCGATCATGGAGGTCATCGCCCAGTTCAAGGATCGGGTCGACCCCCGGGCGTTCGAGGCGACGGTCAACTGGCGGCACACCACGAATCACCTGCCCACCTCCGGAACGCTCCTTCCCCGCTGATCGCTCAGATCCGCACCCGGCCCCACCGGGTAGGTTGAGAGCCTGATGGCACGTCGAAGCCGCCGGTGGGCGCGTCGACCCAAGGCGAGTGGGCTGGCAGTGACGGCGCTGGTCCTCCTGCTCGTGGGACTGGTGCTCAACGGCGTCGTCTCGGCGGCCACGTCCTCGACGTCGTACGTCGAGCTGGTGAACCGCTCGTTCGCCGCACAGGCCAACTCGGTCTTCGAAGCCCAACAGGTCGAGGGCAATCAGCTGAGCGCGCTGCTCCGCACGATGCCCACCCTCGACAGGCCCACGCTGGCACTGCGCCTCGACACCCTGGTGGCCGCCACCACCCCACAGGTCGACGTGGCGTCCATGGCGGCGTCACCGCCGCCTTCGCGTGACGTGGGTCCTGGCGTCGCCAGCGTGGTGGCCGAGCGGGCCAAGGGCGTGGCCCTCATCCGGCAGGCGGTCGACGGTCTCCTCGGCATCATCCCGGCCTCGCCTCAGGGCTCGACGGCTCCAACGTCGGCCCCCGCTCTGCTGTCGGCCAGCGAGGCAGCTTCGATGCTGAGCACCGCGGGGAACGACATCGCTGCGGCGGACCGTGCGATCGGCCCGCTCCGGGCGAGGTTGGCGGCATCACCCGGTCACGCCCATCTGATCCGGAGCGTCTTCGTCAGTGACGCGACCCTGCTCAGCCCGTCGACGATGACGGGACTCGTCGGCGCCCTGCAATCGTCGTCGTCGCTCCAGGTGAGGCACCAGCTGACGTTGACGACCTTCGCCGTCGTGCCCGCACCGCTGCCCACCCCGCTGGCCTTCCACATGGTCCAGCTACCGCCCACCAGCTCGCTCATGGTGACGGCGACCGTCCAGAACCTGGGCAACGTCACCGAGTCCTCGGTGGTCGTGATCGCCACACTGACTTCGCCTCTGGGGGTGCCGCTCGGGACGGCGAAGGCGACCGGCACGGTGTCGGTCGGCGGTGCGGTCACGCTCGATCTCGGGTCGCTCAAGGTGACGCCGGGAACCGATGTCGTGCTCACGATCACCCTCCTGCCTCCGGCTGGCCAGAGCGACCGGACCGGGCTGGTCCAGCGGATGACGCTGGTGATCGCGCCGACGACCGTGCCACCGACCCGAGCGAGGTGAGGCGTCGGTTCGCACCCTCTCGGTGAGGCAATAGCATGGGTTCGCCAGATCTAGGATATTCCATCGAGGAGGCTTCCCGTCGTGCCTGAGAGCATCACCATCACGGACAACAGAACGGGGGAGAGCCGCGAGATCCCGATCGTCAACGGTGGTGTCGCGGCAGCCGAGTTCTCCAAGCTGATGCCTGGAGTCTGGTTCTACGACCCGGCCTTCATGTCGACGGCATCGTGCGAGAGCGCCGTGACGTACCTCGACGGTGATGCAGGGGTCCTTCGCTACCGCGGCTATCCGATCGAGGAGCTCGCCGAGCACTCCAACTACCTCGAGGTGGCGTACCTCCTCTTGAACGGAGAGCTCCCCACCACCGAGCAGTACGACACGTGGAGCCACGAGATCACGTACCACACGTTCATCCACGAGAACGTGCGCAAGCGGTTCCTCGAGGGCTTCCACTACGACGCTCACCCGATGGGGATGCTGGTCTCCGCCGTCGCAGCGCTGAGCACCTTCTACCTCGATGCGAAGGAGATCACCGACCCGACCACGCTCCACAAGCAGATCGTCCGTCTCATCGCCAAGATGCCGACCCTCGCGGCGGCTGCGCACCGCTTCAGCGTCGGGATGCCCTTCGTCTACCCGGACAACACCCTCGACTTCTCGGCCAACTTCCTGTCGATGATGTGGAAGGTGGCCGAGCCGCGCTTCGAGCCCGATCCCGCCCTCGTGCGCGCCCTCGACATCCTGTTCATCCTCCATGCCGACCACGAGCAGAACTGCGGTACGACCGCCATGCGCACCGTGGCGTCGAGCCACGCTGATCCATACTCGGCCACCGCCGCCGCAGCGGCCGCCCTCTACGGCCCGCGGCACGGCGGAGCGAACGAGGCGGTCATCAAGATGCTGGTCGAGATCGGATCGATCGAGAACGTCGAGGCCTACATCGCAGAGGTCAAGGCGGGACGCCGGATGCTCCAGGGCTTCGGGCACCGCGTGTACAAGAGCTACGACCCACGGGCACGGATCATCAAGCGCACGGCCGACGAGGTGTTCGCCGTCACCGGCAAGAACCCGCTGCTCGACATCGCGCTCAAGCTCGAGGAGATCGCGCTGAGCGATGACTACTTCATCTCCCGGCGCCTCTACCCGAATGTCGACTTCTACTCAGGTCTGATCTACCAGGCCATGGGCTTCCCGCTCGAGATGTTCACCGTGCTCTTCGCCATCCCGCGCACCGCCGGCTGGCTGGCGCACTACAAGGAGCTCCTTGAGCAGGACCTGAAGATCACCCGTCCGCGCCAGCTCTACGTCGGTTCCGACGAGCGCTCGTACGTCCCTATCGCCGGTCGCTGATCCGACCACCTCCCGAGAGGCCGCCGAGACCGGTGTCTCAGATTATGCGCGTCAGGCCCTCTTGGACCATCGAGACGCACAGCCCGCCGGACTGGTTGTAGAGGAAGCCGCGCGCTAGGCCCCTCCCACCGTGGGCGATGGGAGAGTCGGTGTCGTAGAGCATCCACTCGTCGGCACGGAACGGACCGTGGAACCACATGCAGTGGTCGAGGCTGGCCCCCATGAAGTCGGCGTCGTCCCAGGAGATGTCGTGCGGCGCCAGCATGGTGTCGAACAGGGACATGTCCGACGCGTAGGCGGCGATGCAGGCGTGGAGCAGCGGATCGTCGGGGAGGCTGCCGTCGGCCCGGATCCACAGCCGCTGGACCGGATCGGTGCCCGACGTCTTGGAGAAGGGCAGGGCGCCGATGTGGCGCTGCTCGATGGGATGGGGCCGCGCGAACCAGTCGCCGAGGGTCTCCCGGTAGGGCTCGAGCCGGGTGACCAGCGACTCCAGCGTCTCGGGGTCGGGCACGTCGGGCATCGGGAACTGGTGGGACAGGCCAGGCTCGTCGACGTGGAACGACGCCGACAGGTTGAAGATGGCCCGACCGTGTTGGATGGCCACCACCCGCCGGGTGGTGAAGGAGCGGCCGTCGCGGATGCGGTCCACCTCGTAGAGGATGGGGACGCTCGGGTCGCCCGGCCGCAGGAAGTAGGCGTGCAGGGAGTGGGGCCGCCCGGTCTCCACGGTGCGCCCGGCCGCCATCAGGGACTGGGCCGCCACCTGGCCCCCGAAGACCCGCTGGCGGTCCTCGTTGGGGTTCACCCCCCGGAAGATGTTGACCTCGATGGGCTCGAGATCGAGTAGGTCGACGAGGAATTCGAGTGCGTCACTCACCGTGCCATCCTTGCATCCGCGGGCGGGCCCCTCACGACCCGCCCCGACGGGCGCACCACCGGTGACCGGGGGTCGCCCACGCCACGGTGACCGGGGGTCGCCCACGTCACGGTGACCGGGGGTCGCCACGCTACGGTGACGGACCGTGCCCGAC
The DNA here is from genome assembly GCA_017883125.1 of Acidimicrobiales bacterium. Lineage (GTDB taxonomy): Bacteria > Actinomycetota > Acidimicrobiia > Acidimicrobiales > RAAP-2 > CAIUMH01. Next base: position 91 of record JADGOD010000058.1, on the reverse strand, counting down.
ATCCACGTTCCGGACCACTTCGTCTGGGGGACGGCCACCGCCGCCCACCAGGTCGAGGGAGGCAACCTCAACAACGACTGGTGGGAGTTCG
>JADGOD010000057.1 GCA_017883125.1 Acidimicrobiales bacterium | reverse complement strand
CGTCAGGTGATCAGTCGAGCCTGGCCATCGACATCCTGACCTCGGCGATCGCCCTGTGCGTCCAGCAGCAGGGTGGCGACGCCTCAGGCCTGACCTATTCGGCCCAGCCCTCAGGAACGCCCGACAAGTACACGGTGGTCGTCACCCAGAGCGGGACCGGTCAGTACGGGACGTGGACGGTCGACGTCGTGACGAGGGTCGCGACCGCCGCAGATCCGATCGCCGCCGAAGTTGGTCAGGTCTGCCCGAACCTGGCCTAGATGCTCCTGGAAGATGCCGAGTGCGCTCAGCGCAGCTGCCAACAGCACCCCGATCAGTCCGGGCGGACCCCATCGATGCTGGACGCCAAGAGGGGCCAGATCGGATGATCACGGTGGGGCCCAATTAGGTGATCACACCCAAAGGACGCGTCACGAGAGCCTCGCACCGCCAGCTCCTCCGATCAGATCCTCGAATCGAGGTCGAGTCGGATATCGTTCGACGTATGTCTGACGAGCTAGGTACTTCGAGTCTGCGCTTCGAGCGGGAGGGACCGATCGCGTGGTGCGTCATCGACCGCCCCGCAGCGCGCAATGCCTTGACGCCCGAGATGTACTTCGGGATCAGGCGCGCCGTGCTCCTCGTGAACTCCGATCCTGACTTGGGCGCACTGATCATCACCGGTGTGGGCGACGTGTTCGCTCCGGGCGGTGACCTCGGGGGCCGCTCAGAGCCCGGCGAATCGCTGCCCGAGGGCATCGGGCGTGACATCCTCCCCTTCCTGACCATCCGGGACAGCCGGGCGCCGGTGATCGCCGCGGTCAACGGGATCTGCCAGGCGGGCGGGCTCCTCATCGCCATGATGGCGGACATCGCCGTGGCCAGCGATCGAGCGACCTTCCGAGTGCCCGAGCTCCTCCGTGGCATCCCTGACGCGACCTTCGCAGCGGCTCTGCCGGCCCACGTCGGCATCGCGGTCGCACGAGACCTCTTGTTCTCGGCACGGGTCTTCGGCGCGGAAGAGGCGCAGCGTCTCGGGGTGATCTCCCGAATCACCCCGCACGAGCATCTCCGAGCAGCCGCCTTGGAGGCAGCATCACAGGTGCTCAAGACCGCGCCCGAAGCACGCGCCCACACCAAGCGCATGCTGAACGAGCGCTACGGGCTCATCGACTACCAGACCATGTTCGGGTCGCTCGAAACCTCGCCCGAGCCCCGCGAGGGGATGCTGGCCTTCATGGAGAAGCGCCCACCGAGCTGGGTGCCACCCGGACTCCCCAGCTAGGGCTCAGCACAGCATCGCTGGTGGCGCCAACGAGCTCAGACCTTGCGGGTGATGCCCCCGTCCACGCGGATGATGGCTCCGGTGGTGAAGCTCGAGGCGGCACTGGCCAGGTGGAGGGCCAAGGGTGCCACCTCCTCGGGCTCGCCCATCCTGCCCAAGGGTACGAAGGGGGCCTCTGGCCCTTCCGGGGCCCAGGCCTTGCTGAGGTCCGTGCGGAAGGGGCCCGGGAGGATGGCATTGACCCGCACCTTGGGTGCGTAGGCCTCAGCAAGGCCGACGGTGAGGGCGTTCAGCCCTGCCTTCGCGCAGGCATAGGGCAGCTCGATGACGGCCGCCACCAAGGACCCCGCGGTGCCGATGTTGATGATGGATCCGCCGTCATGGGCCGCCATGTAGGTGCCTGCGAGCACAGCGAGGCGGAAGGGGCCCTTCAGGTTGACGGCGAAGGTCTTGTCGTAGAGATCCTCGGTCACCGCGTCGAGGCTCTCGTAGACCGGTGACATCCCCGCGTTGTTGACGAGCACGTCGAGACGACCGAACTCCTCCAGCGTCTCGGCGATGAGCCGGTCGCAGTCGTCCCAGCGACCGACGTGGCAGGCGATGCCGACGGCTTTGCGGCCGGTCGAAGCCCGGACCTCCTCTGCTGCCGCCTCACAGGCGTCGAGCTTGCGCGAGGCGATGACCACGTCGGCCCCGGCCTCAGCCAGCGTCTGGACGATGGCTCGGCCGATGCCGCGCGATCCACCGGTGACCACGGCCACCTTCCCGGTCAGGTCATGGAGCTCTGCGAAGGTTGTCACGGGCTGATACTGCCACACCCGATATCAGTGACATCTGCCCGTCGACACGGACCATTGCCAGATCCTCCGCCGGTTCGATGATCGCTGTGCTCGACCGAGGTGGTCAGTCAGCTCGAGCGGCGACGGCGAGGCAGAACGCGACGACGTGGTCAATCTCGGCGTCGGTGGGTCGAGCGCGCTGCCACAGGTCGTCGGAGAGCTTGCCGACGACGGCATGGGCGGCCAGTGCGGCATCGAGCTCGGGGGCAGAGCTGCCGAGTTGTTCGAAGGGCTCCACGAGGAGGCTCGACAACGATGCGCTGGCTGACGGGGGACCGGAGCTGGCCCCGCCGCCGAGCTTGCTCGCGTTCCAGAGCACGGCAAGCGTCGTCGGGGCAACGTCGTCATCGATCGCCTGGAACAAGACCCCCTTGACCCATCGGCCTACCTTTCCCTCTGGCGTCGGGTCCTTGGCCATCTGGTGGGTCAGGTAGCTCTTGAGGCGCTCCATGCCGTCTTCGAGGATCGCGGCGACCAGCATGTCCTTCGACGCAAAGTGGCGGTAGAAGGCATCGTTCGACAGCCCCGCAGCGGCAACGATGTCAGCGACACGAGGGTCCGAATCGGTGCCGCACTCTCGCATGACCTCGCGCCCGGCGTCGAGGAGTCGGCGCACCTCTTTCGAGCGGTCGGGACCGCGTTTGACCAGGGTCTCGAGCGCGATGCGATCCGCGACGTCGCCGGTTACCTCCGAAATTATGTTCTTGATCACCAGAATGCTATTCTGGCACGAAACGAGAGGGGAATCACGATGTCGTGGAACTTCGAGACCGAGCCTGAGTTCCAGGCGAAGCTGGACTGGGCGGACGAATTCGTCCGCAATGAGGTGGAGCCGCTCGACCTCCTGTTCCCCGATGAGGCCTTCACGCCCCTCGATGAGAGAAAGCGCAAGATCGTCGACCCGCTCAAGGAAGAGGTGCGGCGACAGAAGCTCTGGGCGACTCATCTGGGCCCCGAGCTCGGTGGTGAGGGCCACGGGCAGCTCAAGCTGGCCCTGCTCAACGAGATCCTCGGCCGCTCGTCCTGGGCGCCGATCGTCTTCGGCTGCCAGGCGCCCGACACCGGCAACGCCGAGATCATCGCCCACTACGGCACGGCAGAGCAGAAGGAGAAGTACCTCCAGCCGCTGCTCAACGGGGAGTGCTTCTCCTCCTACTCGATGACCGAGCCGCACGCCGGTTCCGATCCGACGATGTTCAAGACCCAGGCCGTCAGAGACGGTGACGAGTGGGTCATCAATGGCTGGAAGTTCTTCTCCTCGAACGCCAAGACGGCCTCCTTCCTGATCGTCATGGTGGTGACCAACCCCGAGGTCAGCGCCTATCAGGGCATGTCGATGTTCCTCGTGCCGACCGACACGCCCGGTGTCAACGTCGTGCGCAACGTGGGTCTGGGCTACGAGGCCGAAGGGGAGGGAACCCACGCACTCATCCACTATGAGGACGTTCGTGTGCCAGCTGACGCGATGCTCGGCGACGAGGGCCAGGCCTTCGCTGCTGCCCAGGTCCGCCTGGGAGGTGGTCGGATCCACCACGCCATGCGGACGATCGGACTGGCCCAGAAGGCGATGGACATGATGTGCGAGCGGGCGCTCAGCCGAGAGACGCAGGGCAGCCTCCTGGCCGACAAGCAGTTCGTGCAGGGCTTCATCGCCGACTCCTACGCCCAGCTCGTGCAGTTCCGGCTCTTCGTGCTCTACGTCGCCTGGTCGATCGACAAGTACAACGACTACCGCAGGGTCCGCAAGGACATCGCCACCGCGAAGGTGATCATGCCGACCGTGCTTCACGACATCGCCTGGCGGGCCATGCAGGTTCACGGCGCGCTGGGTGTCACCAACGAGATGCCCTTCTTCAAGATGATCCTGGGCGGTGGCGTCATGGGGCTCGCAGACGGCCCGACCGAGGTGCACAAGGTGACCGTCGCCCGCCAGGTGCTGCGCGGCTACTCGCCGAGCGACGACCTCTGGCCGACCCAGCACATCCCGAAGCTGCGCGAGGCCGCCCGAGCCAAGTACGCCGATTTTCTAGAGCATGAGGTGGGAAACCTGTGACCGAGATCGAAGAGACCACGCCGACCATCGCCGACGTCGACAAGCTCACCGCATGGCTCGATACCCAGGGCCTCGGGGTCGGGGCGCCGCTCGAGTACGGCTACATCTCGGGTGGCAGCCAGAACGAGATCTACGAGCTGCGCCGCGGCGACCTGCACTGCGCCATGCGGATCCCGCCGAGCACCGCACCGGCGGACCGGGATGCGGGCATCGTGCGGGAGTGGCGGATCATCGAGGCGCTCGACGGCACCGACGTCCCCCACACCGAGGCGATCGCCGTGTGCACGGATCCATCCGTGCTGGGTCGCACCTTCTACCTCATGGGCTTCGTCGACGGCTGGTCGCCGATGTCGACGGGCGGCAAGTGGCCGGCGCCCTTCGACACCGACATCGACGCTCGACGGGGTCTTGCCTTCGAGCTGATCGAGGGCACCGCCCGGCTGTCGAAGGTCGATTGGCGGGCCCAGGGACTCGGGGACCTCGGCCGACCGGAGGGCTTCCACGAGCGCCAGGTCGATCGATGGACCGCGTTCCTCGACCGGATCAAGGGCCGCGAGCTGCCCGGCTTCGACGTGGCCTCGGCCTGGCTGCGCGCTCACAAGCCGATCGACTACATCCCCGGGATCATGCACGGCGACTACCAGTTCGCCAACGTCATGTTCCGGCACGGCGCGCCGGCG
>JADGOD010000056.1 GCA_017883125.1 Acidimicrobiales bacterium | reverse complement strand
TGGACAGGAAGTTGGCCATGAGCTGACCGGTGAGGATGACCGCGGCGAGGAACGCACCCAACGCCAGGTAACCGATGCCGAACCCGACGATGACCGGCGTGAGCACCGCGAGCAGCGCCGGGGTGGCCAGCTCGCGCTGGGAGGCCGCGGTGCAGATGGCGATGACCCGTCCGTACTCGGGCTTCTCGGTGTAGTCCATGATCCCGGGGTGCTCGCGGAACTGGCGGCGCACCTCGAGCACCACCGTGCCGGCCGACCGGCCGACCGCCCGGATGGCGAGGGCCGAGAAGATGAAGGCGATCGAGCCACCGATGAGCAGACCGACGAAGGTCTTCGGGTCGGCCACGTTGATCTGGATCGCCTTGAAGGCGTCGAGGCCCGGGAAGAGCTTCGATCCCGCGGTCTCGATGAACGAGCCGAAGAGCGAGACGGCGGCGATCACGGCCGAGCCGATGGCCACGCCCTTGGTGATGGCCTTGGTGGTGTTGCCCACCGCGTCCAGGCTGACCATGATCCGCTCGGCCTCACCGGTGAACTCACCGGACATCTCGGCGATGCCCGCCGCGTTGTCCGAGACCGGACCGAAGCTGTCTTCGGAGACGATCATCCCGGCGGTCGACAGCAGGCCGATACCGATGAGCGAGATGAGGTAGAGCACGTGGTGGATCTCTCCGTGCCCGAGCCCGATCGCCACACCGATGGCGATGGCGATCGCCATGATCGCCCACACCGACGACTCGAGTCCGAGCGCGATGCCCGAAAGCACCGTGGTGGCCGGGCCGGTCTGCGTCGATTCGGCCACCTCCCTGACCGGGTTGCGCTCGGTCGAGGTGAAGTGCTCGGTGATCATCGAGGCCACCAGCGAGAGCCCGACACCGGTCAGCACGGCCCAGAAGACGGTGAGCGAGTGGACGTAGAACTTGGCCACGAAGAAGGAGCCGACGATCGTGAGGAGCAGCGAGAGCCAGAAGCCGCGGTTGATCGCCGAGAGGGCGTGCTTGTCCTTGTCCCGAGCCCTGACGGCGTAGATGCCGATGATCGAGGCGATCACGCCGATGGCCGGGACGATCAGCGGGAAGAGCACGGCCCGTGAGGTGTGCAGCGCCGACCAGCCCAGGATGATGGCGGCGATGATGGTGATCTCGTAGGACTCGAAGAGGTCCGCCGCCATGCCAGCGCAGTCGCCGACGTTGTCACCGACGTTGTCGGCGATGGTCGCCGCGTTGCGGGGGTCGTCCTCGGGGATGCCTGCTTCGACCTTGCCCACCAGGTCCGCACCGACGTCGGCGGCCTTGGTGAAGATCCCGCCGCCGACTCGCATGAACAGCGCCAGGAGCGAGGCGCCGAAGGCGAAGCCGATCAGCACGGCGGTGGCCGAGTTCTGGAAGATCAGGAAGATCCCGGCGGCGCCGACGAGGCCGAGGCCCACGCAGAGCAGGCCGGTGACCGCACCGGTGCGGAAGGCGACCTTCATGGCCGGGCCCATCTTGTTCGAGTGGGTGGCGGCCGCCGCGGTGCGGACGTTGCCTCGCACGGCGATCGACATGCCGATGAAGCCGGTCAGACCCGAGAAGGCTGCTCCGACGAGGAACGCGATCACCCGGTAGATGCCGTCGGCGGTGAAGGAGAGCGCCACGGAGCCGTCAGCTCTGGTGACCTTGGTCGCCGTGAAGAAGATCAGGACGGCCAGCGGGATGATGATGATGGCGATCGTCTTGAACTGACGGGCCAGGAACGCTTCGGCGCCCTCCTGGATCGCCTTGGCGATCTCCTTCATCTTCGCCGTGCCCTGGTCGGCCTTGAGGACGTTGCGGGCCATGAGGAGGCCGAAGCAGATCCCGACGACTCCGACGGCCAGCGTGATGTACAGCCACATCTTGTCGGTGCTGGTCAGGGAGAAGGGTTGATAGCCACCTTCACCTACCAGCTGAACGATTCCGGACATCGGGTTCCTTTCGTCGCTGCTCTCGTCGAGCGCGGGTCGTTACCAAGCACTTCAGATTCTTCGTCGGATTGCGATGACCCCCTCCGACGAGGTTGGACAGAGGGTAGTGGGGAATGGCCCGGTGCGGCAAGAACTCGGCGGAGAGCCCCCGGAGAGGGGCTCAGGAGCCGTGGGGCTCGTCGTTCGAGCCGGCGATCAATTCGTAGTCGGGGTTCAGGATCGCCAGCTGCTGGTGCCAGGAGCCGACCATGCCCTCGACCACCAGGCGGGCGCCCGGCTCGATGCCCGGCACGGTGGGGCGGCCCTGGAAGATCAGCAGAAGGCTCCCCGAGCCGTCCGACAGCGTGCACTCGAGGTTCGACGCCCCCGGGCCCCGCTGGACCCGGACCGACTTGATCCGGCCCGCCACCTTGGCCCGCTGGCGCCACTCGACGTCGCTGATGGGCTCGGATCCCCCCGAGCGCTCCTGGAGCCGCTGGTCGGCCGGCAGCATGCCCTTGGCGGCGTGGGACGAGACCTTCGCCTCCGCCTCGGCCTCCGCCTCGAGCTCCTGGCCCCGCTGGAGGTCGACGAGGTTGAACGGGACGATGGTGGCCGACACGTTGGGCACGACCGAGACCGCGGCGGCGATCGAGTCGGCCGTGCGGTCGTGGAGGATCCTCGAGAGGAGCGAGCCGAACGAGCGGCGGGGCAGCAGCAGCGTGCACTCGGTGTCGCGGTCGGCGACGACGTCGGCCACGAGCTCGAGGGTGGCGCGCTCGAGGCGGCGGTCCGGGCACTCGATGATGTCGAGGGGGAGCCACTTCGGCCCGACCTCGGCCCAGCGGTGGTTCAGCTCCCGGGTCACCTCGGGGTCGATGTCGAAGTGGACGGCCCGCGTGTCTTGGGAGAGCGTGCGGGCATAGTCCACCGCTCTCGAGGTCGCCAGGTCGAAGGAGTCCACCAGGACCAGGGCCACGTGGTGGCGCACCGAGCGGGTCTCGGAGACCGTGGCGCCCTCGCTCCGAAGCTGGGCGTCCTCGTCCGCGTACTGGCGGTGCAGCCGGATCAGGCCCCAGTACATGAGGGGGCCGACGACGACGATGACCCAGGCACCCTCGCGGAACTTCGCCACGGCGAAGATGACGACGACGATGGCCGAGATCGACCCGGCGATACCGTTGATGACCACGCCTCGGCGCCACTTGCCCTCGGCGCGCTGGGTGAGGTGGTGCTTCACCATGCCCAACCCGGCCATGGTGAAGCCGGTGAACACGCCGATGGCGTAGAGGGAGACCAATCCGGTGACCTGCGCATTGAAGACCAAGACCAGCGCGATGGCCACTACACCGAGCACCAGGATCCCGTTTGAGAAGGCCAGGCGGTGCCCCCGCTTGGTGAGCTGGCGGGGCAGGAAGCGGTCGCTGGCGACGAAGCTGGCCAGGAACGGGAAGCCGTTGAACGAGGTGTTCCCCCCGGTGTAGAGAATGGCCACCGTTGCGAACTGCACGATGAGGAAGGCGACGTGACCGAACGGGGCGGTCCCGAGGACCGCCTGGACCTCCTGGCCCACGACGGTCGGGGTGCCCTTGGCGTAGGGGACGGCGTGCGTCCACCGGGCCAGCAGCGAGGTGCCGAGCACTAAGAAGCCCAGCACGCAGCTCATGGTGACGAGCGTCTTGCGGGCGTTGACGCTCTCGGGCTTCTTGAACGAGGCGACCCCGTTGGATATGGCCTCGAGACCGGTCAGCGAGGAGCCGCCGTTGGCGAACGCGCGCAGCAGGTTGATGTAGGCCAGGCCGTAGATCCAGCCGCTCCCGCTCACGCCGAACGCCCCGCCGTAGAGCTGGTTGGCCGGAGGGATCGGCAGCTGGTGGAGGGTGCCGGACGCCGCCTGGAAGTAGCCGAGCCCGATCACGGTGACCAGGGCGATGGCGTAGGTGTACGTCGGCAGGGCGAAGTACTTTCCGGCCTCGGTGATGCCGCGCAGGTTGCCGTAGATGAGCAGGAGGACCACGCCGACGGTGATCTCCACGGTCAGGTGCGCCAGGCCGGGGAACGCCGTCGTCAGCGCGGCCGTGCCCGCCGAGCACTGCACCGCAACGGTCACGGTGTAGTCGATCAGGAGCGCGACCGCGGCGATCTGGGCGATCCGGGGACCGAAGTTGTCGCGGGCGACCACATAGGAGCCGCCGGACTTTGTGTAGTAGCTGATGACGTCCCAGTACGAAAGCGTCACGAAGAAGAGCACGCCGATGATGGCGAAGGTGATCGGCACCACCAGGGTGAAGGCGGCCAGCCCGATGAACGGGGTGAGCTGGGTCAGCATCTGCTCGGTGCCGTACGCAGACGACGAGATGCAGTCCGGGGCGAGCACCCCGAGGGCGATGCGGTTGTTGAGCCGCTCGGTCACCAGCTGCTCGCTGACGAGCGGCCTCCCGAGGAAGAGGTTCTTCATCCGGTAGCCGAACGACTCGGGGAACTGGCGCGCCAGGTTCCTGGCCACCGATCTCGCCGGTACGAAGCGCGACGCCGATTCGGCGTTGCGTGAGACAGCATCCACGGATGACAATCTAGGCCGGTTGCCGGGTGAGCCCCGAGCCTCATCGCTCTCGCTGACATTGCGCCGGGGTTGCGTACGTGGTGGGATCAAGAGATGCACGTCGTCATCATCGGGTGTGGCCGAGTCGGTTCCGGCTTGGCCACAGACCTCTCGAACGAGGGTCACGACGTCGTGATCCTGGACAAGTCCGCCCTGGCCTTCCGCCGGCTCGGCGATGACTTCGGCGGCCGCACGATCATCGGATCAGGCTTCGATCGCGACGTCCTCCTCGAGGCCGACGCCCCCAACGCCGACGCCCTGGCCGCGGTGACCAGCGGGGACAACTCGAACATCCTGTGCGCGCGCATCGCCCGAGAGAACTTCCGGATCCCCCAGGTCGTCGCCCGCATCTACGACCCCCGCCGGGCCGAGATCTACCAGCGCCTCGGGATCCCCACCGTCGCCACGGTCACCTGGACCATCGACCAGGTCCGCCGCTGGCTCCTGCCCGATGAGTCCGTCGTCTCGTGGACCGACGCCTCGGCCACCCTCCACGTCATCGAGCAGCCTCTCCCGGCCCGCTGGGCCGGTCGGCCCCTGGCCGATCTCGAGATGCCCGGTGCGATCCGGGTCATCGGGGTCAACCGAGCCGGCGCGGTGCGGCTCGACGCCACCGAGATGGTCGGCCAGGAGCGGGACCACGTCCTCTTCGCCGTCCTCGTGGGACATGAAGAGGCCCTGAACGAGAAGCTGAGCGAGGAGCGGTCATGAGGGTGATGATCGCCGGAGCCGGCTCGGTGGGCATGGCCATCGCCGAGGACCTCATGGCCAAGGGCTACGACGTCTTCGTCATGGAGCGCGACCTCGCACTCGTCGAGAAGCACGCCAAGACCTCGGCGGTCGCCTTCGTGATCGGTGACGCTTGCGAGGTCAAGTCCCTCCAGATGGCCGGGACGGCGAACGTCGACGTCATGGTGGCCGCCACCGGGGACGACGAGGACAACCTGGTGATCTCCCTGCTGGCCAAGCAGGAGTTCGCCGTGCCCCGCGTCGTGGCCCGGGTCAACAACTCGAAGAACCAGTGGCTCTTCAACGAGACCTGGGGCGTGGACGTCTCGGTCTCGACCCCCCAGCAGCTCACGGCCCTGGTCGAAGAGGCGGTCTCGGTCGGCTCGATCGTCCGCCTCCTGCAGTTCGAGCACGGCGAATCCAGCTTGGTCGAGGTCACCCTGGCCTCCGACTCGCCCGCCCTGGGCAAGGACCTCGGCGAGCTCGACCTGCCCAGCGAGGCCACCATCGTGGCCATGGTGCGTGAAGGCCGCCTCCTCGTGCCCCATGAGGACACCGTGCTGCTCGACGGCGACGAGGTGCTTCTGCTGATCACCGAAGAGGCCGAGACGGTCGTCCAGCAGACCCTCATCGGCCCGCGCTAGAAGCGCTCGGCACCGTATTCGGCCTCCCACCTCGTAGAATTGGAAGCGTGAACGCCGCCTTCTTCGATCTGGACAAGACGGTGATCGCCAAGGCGTCCATCGTGGCGTTCGGCCGACCGCTCCGCAAAGAGGGCCTCATCAACCGGCGGACCGTGGTCCGGGCGGTGGCCCAGCAGCTGATCTTCCTCCAGTTCGGCGCCGACGAGGAGCGCCTGGCCAAGGTGCGCGAGTCGATGCTCGAGCTCACCAAGGGATGGGATCGCCAGCAGGTCGCCGCGATCGTGCGCGAGACCCTGATCGAGACGATCGAGCCGCTGATCTACGCCGAGGCCCTCGAGCTGATGGAGCACCACCGGGCCATCGGGGATCGCATCTACATCGTCTCGGCCGCTCCCGAGGAGATCGTGATGCCCTTGGCCGAGCTCCTCGGCGTCGACGGAGCCCTGGCCAGCCGGGGTGAGGTCGACGAGCACGACTGCTACACCGGGACGATGGCCTTCTACTGCTACGGGCCCAACAAGGCCATAGCGATCACCGAGCTGGCGGAGCGGACGGGGATCTCGCTGGCCGGATCATCGGCGTACTCCGACTCGGCCACCGACGTCCCGATGCTCGAGGCGGTGGGTCACGGGTTCGCGGTGAACCCCGACCGAGCCCTGGCCAAGACGGCGGCCGAGCAGGGGTGGGAGATCCTGGCCTTCACCAAGCCGGTCCGCCTGCGGGACCGGATGTCACGGCGCGCACCGATGCTCACCGGCACGCTGGCGCTTGTTGGGGCTATCGCCCTGGGCGTCGCACGGATGGCGCGTCGCTCCCATCTGTCGAAGGCCTCAGCGTCGCGCTGAGCGACGCCGAGGCGTCCTCGATCAGAGAGAGGCGTCGCGCAGCCGCTTGGCGGCCACGAGGCCGACAGCGATGATCAGGGCGAGGATGATGAGTTTCTTCATGGATCGAATGCTACGCCCTAGACGGTGAGCAGGTCACGCGCGCCAGTGTCCGACGAGGGGTGACGGAGCTTCGACATCGCACGGGCCTCGATCTGGCGGATCCGCTCACGGGTCAGGTTGAAGTGCTCGCCGACCTCTTCGAGGGTCCTCGGCTCTCCCCGGTCCAGGCCGAAGCGCAGGCGGAGGATCTCACGCTCGCGCTCATCGAGCGGCGAGAGGAGTCGCTGGATCTCGTCGGGGAGCAGGGCCACCGCAGCCACCTCGAAGGGTGACTCCGCCGAGCGGTCCTCGACCACGTCGCCGAGCTCGGCGTCGCCGTCCTCGCGCAGGGGCTCCGAGAGTGAGAGCGGCTCGGCTCGGAAGCGCAGCGCCTCGATCAGCTTGTCCTCGGGCATCTCGACCTCGACGCCGAGCTCAGCGAGCGTGTCCGG
>JADGOD010000055.1 GCA_017883125.1 Acidimicrobiales bacterium | reverse complement strand
TCACGGTGGGACCCGAACGGCGATGCTCTTCCAGGACTCCGCGCTCTTCCCATGGCTCACGGTGGCAGCCAACGTGGAGCTGCCCCTTCGCCTGAGAGGCGTGCGGAGCCAGGAGCGGAGTGCCGTGGCAGCCGACCTCTTGGAGCGGGTCCACCTTGCCGACTTCAGATCGAAGCGCCCTCACGAGCTCTCCGGAGGGATGCGCCAGCGGGCGGCCCTGGCTCGCGCCCTGGCTCAAGATGCCGGCCTGCTGCTGATGGACGAGCCCTTCGGAGCTCTCGATGCCATCACGCGGGACCTCCTCCATGACGAGCTCGAGTCCCTGTGGCTCGACCGAGGCTTCACCGTGCTCTTCGTCACCCACAACGTTCGCGAAGCAGCGCGGCTGGGCGACCGGATCGTTCTGATGACGAGTCGACCCGGTCGGGTGGCCGCGACGTTCAGCGTGGATCTCGATCGGCCGCGGCGGATCGAATCGACGGAGGTCGCCACACTCGCCGCCACGGTCACCGACCAGCTCCGCTCCGAGGTCGGGCGTCATGGCCGCTGATCCCACCGCTCACCGTGGAGTGGGAGTCTTGATCGACGCGCCGGACTCGACCCCGGGCCACCTCCCCTCGCTCGACCAAGCGCTCGCGGGACTTGACGCGCTCGAGGAGGCAGGACGCCCGGCACACGAGCGGCTCTCGAGACGGGCGTGGAGAGCGACGTGGCCGAAGCTGGTGGCGCTGGGCCTCGTCCTCCTCGTCTGGCAGATCGCCGAGTGGGCCAAGTGGAAGCCGTACATCCTGCAGTCCCCGTCCGACGTCGCCCACTCCATGTGGACCCTCTGCGGATCCTCGCTGTTCTGGAAGTCATGCTGGGTCACCGCTCAGCAGGCGGTGGTCGGCTACCTCCTCGTGGTGGTGATCGGAGGGGTGGTGGGAGCCGCAGTCGCACGCGTCGCGGTTCTTCGGGCAGGGATCGGCTCGCTCATCACCGGGATGCAGACGATGCCGTCGGTCCTCTGGTACCCGCTCGCCATCATGGTCTTCGGCATGAACGCCAGCGCCATCATCTTGATGATGATCCTGGGCGCCGCTCCCGCGGTGGCCAACGGGTTCATCAATGGGATCGACCAGGTGTCGCCGTCGCTGATCCGCGCCGGGAGGGCACTCGGTGCCCGACGGCTCTCTCTCCAGCGGCACGTGATCCTGCCCGCAGCACTGCCATCGATCCTCGGCGGCATGAAGCAGGGTTGGGCCTTCGCCTGGCATGCCCTCATGGCCGGTGAGTTCTTGATCCTCGTCAATCCGCTGAGCCTCGGAGGCCGGACCGTCAACGCGGTGACCCAAGGAGAGTGGGCCGTCGTCGTGTCGATGATGATCGTCATCGTGGTCATCGGCATCGTGGTCGATGTCTGCTTCTCCGCCATCGACCGGTCAGTCCGACGCCGCTACGGGCTCATCGACACTTCCTCTTCCTGATCGGCCCTGCTCGCTTGAGGGACCAAAGGGTCCGATCAGGGTCGATCTCGCCGAGCGCGAAGGTCTGCAAGAATCAGCGACGTGTATATCTCTGCCAAGGTCGACTACGCGCTGAGGGCGCTCTGCAGCCTGGCTGACAGCGAAGGACCGACGACGGCCGAGGCGCTGGCCAGATCGCAAGGTCTCCCCGCGAAGTTCCTCGAGAGCATCCTGAACGACATGCGCCGAGCCGGGCTGGTCGTGAGCCAACGAGGGGCAGAGGGCGGCTACCGTCTGGCGCTGCCCGCCTCAGAGATCACAGCGGCCGATGTCATCCGCCACCTCGACGGCCCGCTGGCGGAGGTCCGAGGCCTCCGACCGGAGGCAGCAACCTACGAAGGGGCTGCGGAGAACCTCCAGAGCGTCTGGGTGGCCGTCCGGGCCAGCCTGCGGTCGGTCCTCGAGCAGGTCACGATCGCCGACATCGTCTCGGGTCGACTTCCGAGGTCGATCACGAGGCACACCGACGACCCTGACGCGTGGCAGTCGCGCTGAGCGACGAGAGACCCTCCGCCTCGATGTCCCTCGATCAGCGTGGGACATCGGGCTTCTCTAAGGTGGCCTGAACCACCACCACAGGAGACCTCATGCCACTCCACCGCCGTGAATCCGTCCGCGAGGAGCTGTTCTCGTCGATCTACGCCGGGCAGGACCTCGCCAAAGAGCTCCCCAAGTACCAGTTCCCGACCGGCGAGTTCCGCCCCGAAGACGCGCTCCAGGTGATCCACGACGAGCTGATGCTCGACGGGAACTCCCGTCAGAACCTCGCCACCTTCTGCCAGACCTGGGCGGAGCCCCAGATCCGCACCTTGATGGAGCTCGCCGCCGACACCAACCTGATCGACAAGGACGAGTACCCCCGGACGGCGGAGATCGAGAAGCGCTGCGTGCACCTCCTCGCCGATCTGTGGAACTCGCCCTATGCGGCCGACACCATCGGCGCGTCCGCGCTCGGGTCATCGGAGGCCTGCATGCTCGCCGGGATGGCGGCCAAGTGGCGCTGGCGGGCCCGCCAGGAGGCGGCCGGGAAGCCCACGGACAAGCCGAACATGGTCTGCGGGGCGGTCCAGGTGGTCTGGCACAAGTTCGCCAAGTACTGGGACGTCGAGCTTCGCGAGGTGCCGATGGCACCGGGCCGCATGGAGATGGATGCCGACGAGATGCTGGCCAGGGTCGACGAGAACACCATCCTCGTCGTTCCCACCCTCGGGGTGACCTACACCGGACGGTACGAGGACGTCGCCGACCTCTCTGCCGCCCTCGATGTCCTCGAATCTCAGAGCGGCATCAGCGTCGACATCCACGTCGACGCAGCCTCGGGAGGATTCCTGGCCCCGTTCTGCGCGCCAGACCTCGAATGGGACTTCCGGCTTCCTCGCGTCAAGTCGATCAGCGCGTCGGGCCACAAGTTCGGCCTAGCCCCGCTGGGCGTCGGGTGGGTGATCTGGCGCGATGCAGCGGAGCTCCCCGATGACCTGATCTTCCACGTCAGCTATCTCGGTGGCGACATGCCGGTCTTCCAGATCAACTTCTCTCGGCCCGCGGGGCAGATCCTGGCCCAGTACTACAACTTCATCCGGTTGGGCCGAGACGGCTTCGCCAAGGTCCACGGTGCCTCCTACGCCACCGCCAAGTGGCTGGCCGAGGAGATCGACGGGTTCGGGCTCTTCGAGATCCTCTTCGACGGCGATCCTGCCACCGGGATCCCCGCGGTGACCTGGACGCTCAAGGAGGGATCGGAACCCGGCTTCACCCTCTTCGACCTCGCCGACCGTCTCCGCTACGAGGGGTGGCAGGTGCCCGCCTACCCGCTCACCGGTGACCTCTCCGAGACCATCGTCCAGCGCGTCCTCGTCCGCCAGGACGTCACCCTTGACCTGGCCGGGATCCTTGTGGCCGATCTCGCCAAGACCATCGATCATCTCGCCAGGCACCCGATGACGACCCACATGACCGCCGAGGAGGTCAAGGGGTTCAACCACCTCTAGGGCGTCGACGTCACCTGCTGGCCCGGATCTGGCTCCACCACGGCTCGGGACCAGGGCTCGACCAGCACCGTCCGACGTGCGCTCCGTCGGAGCGCAGCGAGGATCGCCGGGCCGAGGGCGACGATGAGCACCATGTTGATCGCCGCGCGAGGCAGGTCGAAGCCGAGCGATGTGGTGACGTCGAAGACCACGAAGTGGACGAAGTTCGTCATCGGCCCCGCTCCGGGGACGTAGGAGACCGTGGTCGAGGCCCCCGCGCCGAACGGCCAGAACCACAGGTTCATCACCGAGCCGTAGAAGAGGCAGGCCAGGCCGGTGTAGAGCGCCAGCATGACGCGTTCCGCCCGCCCGCCCACCGCAGGCACCATCGCCACGCCGGCACCCACCCAGCCGGCGGCCAGCATCTGGAACGGGAGCCACGGTCCCACTCCCCCAGTCACGATCCCGGAGATGAAGAGGGTCAGGCCTCCGAGGGCGAAGCCGAACGACGCGCCATAGACGCGCCCGGCGAGGACCAGGAGGAAGAACACCGGCTCGAGTCCGGCGACGCCAGGGCTCGGGATGCGCAGGGCTGTGCCACATGCCGCCAGGATCCCGAGGACAGCGATCCCCCGCGCGTCGAGACCGCCCCGTGCGAGCTCGGCCGCGCACAGCGCCAGCAGGAGAGGCACCATCATGAGCAGGACGTAGGGCGCGTCGTGGGTGTGCGCCAGCGACGTCGCTGCATGGTGGACACCGATGAACGGCCAGAGCAGCGATGCCAGCCCCAGCGCAGAGACCAGGCCGACGAGCATGGCTCCGGTCGTCCCGAGCCGCAGCGAACGTTGGCGACGTGGTGCTAGGACTCGGCCCACAGCGCCTCTCGGACCTCATCGACCGTCAGGAACGGAAGTGGCTGGAGGACCTTGGCCACCTGCGGTGCGAAGGCCGGCGTCTGTGCGACGACGTCTCGGGCCGGGCCGTCAGCGATCATCTCTCCCTGGGCGATGACCAGCGCCCGATCGGCGATCCCCGCCACGAACTCGACGTCGTGGGTGGCGACGACAACACAGACCCCGTCGTCACGCAGCGCTCGGAGCTCGGCACCAAGCGCGCGCTTGGCCGCGTAGTCCAGACCCCGGGTCGGCTCGTCAAGAAGGAGCAGGGCGGGCTTCGGCGCCACCACCACGCCAAGGACGAGGGAGAGCCGCTGGCCCTCCGAGAGATCTCGGGGGTGGCGGCCGTCATCCTCCACGGCGATCAGCTTGGCCACCATCGTCGCCGTCGTCCCCTCGGCGAGACGATGCTCCCTGTCCGCGGTGGCGCACTCCTGGGCGATCGATTGGGCGTAGAGGAGCACGCCTGCGTCCTGGGGCACGAGGCCCACCAGCCGGATCCTCTCGGCGGCGGAGATCCCCACCGGATCGTGCCCCGCAACCTCGACACGGCCCGTCGAGGCACGCACGATTCCCGCCAGGGTCCCGAGCAGCGTCGACTTGCCCGATCCGTTACGCCCCATGAGCGCCGCGATCGAACCGGAGTGGAACGACACGCTGACCCGATCCAGCGCTCGGAGCGATCCGTAGGACACACTCACCTTGTCGAGCGACGCCACCGATTTATGGTTCCGGGATGGTTCCGCATGTGGCGCGCGCTCGACGAGGCACTCGACGAGCGCGTGTGCTCGACGGCGGGCGTCGCGCACCGTGATCGGCAGGGGCGTCCACTTGGCCAACCGACCCAGCTCCACGATGGGCGGGGCGATCGGCGAGAACTCCATGATCTCCGAAGGGGTCCCGACGTCCACCGAACCGTCGCCGCCGAGCAGGATGACCCGATCGGCGAAGGGCAGGACGCGCTCCAAGCGGTGCTCGGCGATGACCACCGTCAGGCCCATGTCGTGGACGAGGCGGGTCAGGGCGTGGAGGACCTCTTCGGCGGCGCCTGGATCGAGAGCCGACGTCGGTTCGTCGAGCACCAGGATCCGAGGTGATGCCGCCAGGACCGCGGCGATCGCCACACGCTGCTGCTGCCCGCCCGAGAGCGTCGAGAGCGCCGAGTCACGAAGCTCGTGGAGATTCAGCAGATCGAGCGCATCTTCGACCCGGCGCCGCATGGCCATCGGATCGATCCCCAGGTTCTCCATGGCGTAGGCGATCTCATCTTCGACTCGGTCGGTCACGAACGACGCCGCGGGGTCCTGCCCGACGTAGCCGACCGTGCCTGCGAACTCCGTCGGCGGCGTGTCGAGGATGCTGCGGCCGCCCACCTGGACGTCGCCAGCCAGCTGACCGCCGCTGAAGTGAGGGATCAACCCGTTGATCAGCCTCAGCAACGTGGACTTCCCCGAGCCGGTCGGCCCGACCACCACCATGAACTCGGCGTCCTCGATCGTGAGATCCAGATCGCTCAAGACCCACGGCGCGGCATCGTCGTAGCGGAACGACGTTGCGGCGAAGCGAATCATGCCGCGGCCTCTGCCCTCGTCGGCCGAACAGCGATCTCGACGCCTTCACGCCTCCTCGCAGGTTCGATGAATGCGATCGGAGCCACGCCTAAGAGCACGCCCACCGTGGCGAGGACCGGCACGCTCGGCCAGGTGAGCGGATAGGGAGACCACGACATCGATGCCGGGTCGAGGTGAGCGCTCGCCAGCATGCAGGCAGCGGGGACCCAGCCAGCGACCACGCAGAGCGCCGATCGCAGTCCGAAGGGGGTCGGTCGATACCGCGTCCTCGTCGAGCGCCTGGTGTTCGATGCCACCCCGACCCCGAGGGCGACCACCCCGCAGACCAAGAGCAGCGGGGCACCCGGTATCGCTCCGCTGGCGGTCAGGGTGCCGTACCCGCCGAGCAGCATGAGCAGCGCTCCGATGATCGTGGCCGTGCGGCTGAGGAATCGCATCGATCTCGTCGGTGTCGTCCCGGCCCGGCCGAAGCCCCGGGCCCCCATCGAGGCCGCCAGCTGCGTGGAGCGGTCGAGTGCGTCCTCGAGCACCGGGATGGCGATGCCCCGGAACCCCGCGAACCCCTTGGTCGGGCGACCTCGGAGGAGTCGCGCCTCTCGGACCCGGGCCACCGAGCCCATCACCTCAGGTACGAAGCAGAGCCCCACAGTGACCGCCACCGCCACCTCGTGGAGGACGGCAGGGAGGGAGCGGAGGACCTCCCGGGGGCTGGCGATCGCGTTCGCCACGCCGAAGCAGACCAGGACCACCCCCAGCCTCAAGCCGCCGACGAGGGCAACGAGGATCCCTTCGATCGTGACGGGCCCGCCGATGCTCACCCCTTCAGCCCACGCCGGCATCGGGATCGCCGGCAGCGTGAAGAGGACATGCCCGGGCAGGCGCTGCCCGAAGACGACCTGGAGGAGCACCCTGAGCACGATCACGAACAGCCCGATCTTCACGAAGACGCCCACCGACCGACCCCACGGGGCCTTCGAGCGACAGATCACCCCCACCGCGATCACCACGGTACCGAGGCCGATAAGGAGGATGGGGTTCGTCGTCCGGAGAGCAGCCACGGCCATCCCAGCGGCCCAGAGCCACCACGCCACGGCGTGCGGACGACGATCAGGCTTCACGTCGCCTCTTGAACCAGACCACCCCGGCGGCGGTGCCTAGGGCACCAAACGCTCCGATCGCCAGAACCGCTGGCAACGCCGACGAGGACCCGTGACCACCTCGACTGGCGCTCTTGGCGGCGCTCGAGATCGACGCTCGCCTCGATGCGCCAAGGCGCGTCGTCGTGGTGGTCGAAGGGAGCGACGATGCACCGGGCGTCGTCGTGGGCGTCGCCCCTGCTCCGATCGGCGTGCTCACCGCCGGGGGCGTCGTCGGCGTCGGAACCCCCGCCGGTACCGCCGCGATCCCCGGACAGTCCGTCACCGGGTTCGACGGCGGCGTGGGCTTCGGATCGGATGCACTCCCGGTCCCGTCGGGCTCAAAGCGGAACCCCACCGTGCTCAACGACGACGCCGGGTGATAGGCCGGCCCCTGGCTGGCGAACGCCCAACCCGACGCGCTCCCGTGGAAGTACGCCCAGTACGCGTAGCCGCCCGAGCTGGTCGGCTCACCGCATCCCGAAGTGGGATACCCGTCGAACGCACAGATCAGACCGTTGTCGAGACGCATCGCTTGGGCGTGGGCTTGGGCGAGAGCATCGGCCAACGCCTGCATATCCGACTCACCCGCATCGTGAACGCACTGGACGATCGGCGCCTGCCCCCCGGTGCCGAAGTCGATGACCACAGCCACCAGATCGCTGCCCGCCGCCGCAGCCGGGGCCGCCCCAGGCAGCGCTGCGGTGAGTCCGGCCACCCCGGCCAGGACCGCGAGCGACGACAGCCGCATCATTAGAGAGGGAGTGTGACGCCGGACAACGTCAGTGCGACCTGCTCGGTGGAGATTGGGTCTGGAAGGTCTCCGGGCTGGAAGACGTAGCCGCCGAAGTCTGCTCCTGGCGTTTGATCTTCATAGTTGAGGAGCGCAAGGAGAGGCCACGTGCCTCCACTCCGGACGTACCTCGTTGCCGACAGCGCCTCGCCGGCTGCCCGAAGACCCATGCAGACGATCGCCGAGGAGTTCGAATCGGGAACCGAGCCGGGGAAGAAGGGCCAGGTGGCGGTCGAGCTCTCCAGCGACCCCAACCAGGCCACTGCACGGGCGCTCGGGGTGCCGGCCGCCGTCGACTCGTTGAGCGCATGGAGAGCGATGAGGGCCTGGGCGGTCGAGTTGGTGTCGGGCCCCTGCCAGTTCGCCGGATCGCCGTTGCACGGATTCGTGGCCGCTGCCGCCGTGAACCCGCCGCTCGGACACTGCTGAGCGAGCAGCCACGATCGACCAGTGACGATCGCCGAGTCGCTCATGGGAACGCCGCTGGCGACGAGAGCCTCGAGCGCCAGCGCCGTGCGGTAAACGCCGTCGTAGGTCGGGTCGTCCGACCCGAACAGACCGACCCCGTAGCCGGTGTCTGTCAGCTGCTGGGTATTGCGGAGCGTGGCGAGCAGTGACGTGGCACTGAAGGCGGACTGCGTCCCGGTGGCGTGTGCCACAAGCAGGAGCAGCGCCACGTGGCCAGCATCGGTGTAGCCGGGCGTCCCACCTGATGCCGGGACGTTGGTGTAGTCGGCGGCGTGATACTCGAGGTAATTGAGGACCGCGGGAAGTGCGGAGGTCTGTCCGGTAGCCACCAGGGTCAGCGCCGTCTGCGCGGTGTCGCCAATGTCGGGACTCCCGCCGTATGGGACATAGCTCGCCGGAGCCCCATTGAGCCAGTCGGTCGCAGCCAGGTGGGATGTCAGCCAATTGGCGCCTTGGTTGGCCTGGATGCAAGCGGAGAGTCCGAGACTCAGCACGGCAGTGCCGATCACTGCGGTCAGGATTCGGATGGGTCGCTTCTTCACTATTCCTCCTCGTAGGGGGAGGAACTCACGAGCTACCAGAGTGGGAGACGTCGGGAGTCCCTGCCCACGTGTCTCGACGTCGCAGGTACTGCTGATGGCTCCGTGGTATCCCGACTCGTGGATTCCGGGGATGCTCCCCTTCTCCCACCTACGGTTGCGGACCAGTGCCGGAATTTGACCGGCTTCCCCTCGTTGCCACTGCCTGGTGTTGCGTGACCGAAACTAGCACAGGCCCCCTTCTCGACCCCCATGCTCGGGAGACCCCGAGGTCAGCGGCCCGGGGCGGCCACGAGGTGGTGGCGCATGGTGCCGACCGACTCGATCCACGTGTCGAGCTCTTGGCCCGGCTTGAGGTACCGGGGTGGATGGAAGCTCATCCCGACCCCGGCCGGCGAGCCGGTGAAGAGGACGTCGCCCGGTTCGAGGGTGATCACCTTCGTGAGGGCCACGAGGAGCTCGGGCACCGGGAACGCCATGTCGGAGCTCCGGGCATCCTGGATGGTGACGCCGTCGACCGCGCACCCGAGGCCGACGTCATCGGGGTCGGCGAACTCATCGATGGTCGACATCCACGGACCGATCGACGCGAAGCCTGGATACGACTTGCCCAACGAGAACTGACGGCCCGCCGCCATCTGGACCGTTCGCTCCGAGAGGTCCTGTCCGGCGGTGATCCCGGCCACGAAGCTCCACGCGTTCTCTACGGTCACCCCTTCGGTGCGTCGGCCGATGATGAGCACCATCTCGACCTCGTAGTCGACGTCGTCGCTCGGCAGCACGATCGAGCCGAACGGGCCTCCCAGCGCCGAACGGAACTTGGCGAACGCTGCAGGGATCGACGGGAGCTCGAGGCCCATCTCTTCGGCGTGAGCCCGGTAGTTCATGCCGATGGCGATGATCTGGCCCGGATTCGGCGATGGCGGCCCGAGGCGACTCGGGTCGTGCGGCTCGACGGGGCCCTCGATCGACGGCGCCAGCTCCCTGAGATCATCGATCCGGGCGATCACCTCGGTCAGATCAGGGCCGAACGCACCGTCGGTGGCCGTCGCGAGATCGATCGTGCCGTCGTCGACGACGATCGCTGCTCGCCCAGAGACATTTGCCAATCGCATGTGGGGGACTCCTCAGATGGGGGGATGCGACCTCCAGCCTACGATTCCACGAAGCGGTATCCGGCCCCTCGCACGGTTTGGATCAGCGACGGGCTGCCCGGCTCATCGAGCTTGCGGCGGAGGTAGCCGACGTAGACGTCGACGACGTTCGATCCAGGATCGAAGGAGTAGTCCCAAACGGCCGAGAGGATCTGGGTTCGGGAGAGCACCTGGCCAGGATGGCGGAGGAACAGCTCGAGCAGCGCCCACTCTCGCTGGGCGAGCTCGATCCGCCGACCGTTTCTCGTCGCCATCTTGGACAGCAGGTCGAAGCGAAGGTCGCCGTGGACCAGCTCGGTGGTGCTCGGCTGATCGACCGTCCTCAGGGTGGCCCGGATCCGAGCGAGCAGCTCCTCAAAGGCAAACGGCTTGGCCACGTAGTCGTTGGCGCCGGCGTTGAGGCCGGCCACTTTGTCGGACACCTCCCCGCGTGCGGTGAGCACGATCACCGGTGTGGTGTCACCTCGTTCGCGCATCAACGAGAGGAGCGTCGAGCCGGCGGCGTCCGGCAGGCCGAGATCGAGCAGGACGAGGTCGATCTCGGCGTCTGGCCCCGTGACCACCAACTTGGCGCTGGCGACGTCCCCGACCGCCATGGTCTGGTAGCCCTCGGACCTAAGACCCTTCACAAGGAACGAAGAGATGCCCTGGTCGTCTTCGACTATCAAGATCTTCATGGTTCACCCCGATCGGCTCGATGAGATTCCACGACGATGGTGGCGGGGAGAACGACTGAGGCAGACAAGCCGCCCAGCCGCGAGTCGCCGATCTCGAAGAGGCCACCGTGGGCCTCGGCGACGGCACCGACGATCGACATGCCGAGCCCGGTTCCCTCCCGGGTCTCGTCGTCAGGACGCCCGAAGCTCGCCAGCACGGTAGGGCGCTGCTCCTCGGGGATCCCGGGACCTGAGTCTTCCACGGAGAAGACCACGCCTCCATCAGAGTCCCTGATG
>JADGOD010000054.1 GCA_017883125.1 Acidimicrobiales bacterium | reverse complement strand
GAGCCAGGGACTTGTCAGCCCTCAGCGCTCGCCATCGGGGTATCGCAAGTTCTTCGACGAGGACGTCGAGCGCCTCCGCTACGTGCTGGTCCAGCAGCGTGAGCACTTCCTCCCCCTCAAGGTGATCCGAGATCGTCTCAACGGCGTCGAGGTCGACGAGGACCTCGAGGTGCACGGCGCCCCCGTGCCGGCACCAGCGCTCGTGACGGCCGCGGCGGACCCGCCGGCCCATCCGCCCCCTGCGGAGCCATCCAAGGCTCGTGAGCCCACCGTGGCCGATGTTGTCGCCGCGCTCCAAGAGGGACCGCGCATACACGCGGAGGGCCCCCGAGCGGTGGCATCGGCTCCGACGCCGGCTCCGAAGGTCACCGCGGCGGCCGAGCCGACCATCGTCGGCGAGACGATGACCCTCGAAGAGCTGAGCAAGGAGACCGGGCTCACCGAGGCCGAGCTCTCCTCGCTGGTCGAGTTCGGGATCATCCATCCGGTCTCGGTCGGTGGTCTCTCCTGCTTCGATGCGAACGCGGCGAAGATCGCCCGGTTCGCCACCGGGTTCCTCGCCCTGGGCGTCGAGCCTCGCCATCTGCGCCTCTTCCGCAACGCCGTCGACCGTGAGATGGGCCTCGTCGAGCAGCTGGTCACTCCGCTCCTGCGACAGCGCAACCCTGAGTCGCGTTCCCGTGCGACGGCGATGGCCGATGAGCTGGCGACGCTCGGCAGGGATCTGCGAGCGGCGATGATGGAACGGGAGATCGCGGCGTTCCTGGGCCGCTAGGCCGCCAAACGCCGTCTCGTCGATCCCGCTACTCTGGGTGACATGGTGCGAGTCACGCTCCAAGCGGTGAGAGTCGATCTTCAGACGAACGTGCCGGTCCTGTTGCTCGAGGAGAGCGGGGGCCAAGGGCGCTCCCTCCCGATCTTCATCGGGACCCCGGAGGCCACGGCGATCGCCTACGCGACCCAGGGGATCGAGGTTCCTCGCCCCCTGACCCACGACCTGCTCGCCGACGTCATCGATGCTCTCGACGCCGAGGTCGAAGAGGTCGTGATCACCGAGCTCGACGGCTCGACGTTCTACGCGGAGCTCCGGATCCGCCGTGCTGATGGACTGACGGTGGTCTCGGCGCGGCCCTCAGATGCCGTGGCCCTGGCCGTTCGCACCGGTGCACCGCTCTTCGTCTCCGACGAGCTGATGGACGCCGAAGGGGTCGTGCTGCCCCCAGAGGTCGATGAGGACGAAGAGGCGCCGGCCGAAGAGGTGGTCGAGGAGTTCCGCGAGTTCCTCGACACGATCCGGCCCGAAGACTTCTCGAGCTGATCTCGATCCCCGAACCGGGCGGTTCGCTGACAGGGGCCTAGTCTCAAGTCGTGCCGATCACCCTGCCGTACGGAAGATGGCCCTCGGCGCTCTCGCCCACCCTGGCCGCCCAGATGAAGGTCTCGGCATCGAACCTGCGCTCGCTCGGCAGCGATCTGTTCTGGATCGAGGGTCGACCCGAGCTCGGGGGCCGACGGGTGGTGGTGCGGTGGTCCGACGGTGGGACCCCCGAGATCATCTCGCCCGGTGACCTCTCCCTGTCGAGCCGGGTCCATGAGTACGGGGGAGGGGAGATGGCGGTCGTGGATCACGACGGCCTGCTCGTCGTCGGCGTGCGAGCATCCGATCAGGCACTCGTCGCCTTTCGGCCCGGCGATCGAGCCGAGGCGGTCCTCTGCGCGCCCACGGCAGGCAGGGCGCTGGGCGACCTCGCGCCGGTGCCAGGTGCCCCTTGGGTCCTCGCCGTCTCCGAGGAGGGCGTTGGTGGCCGCACCGAGCGGTCCGTCGTCGCCGTCTCGCTCAACCACCAGCCGCCGATCACGATCCGGGAAGGACGGGACTTCTTCGCCGGCGCCAAGGTGGCACCGGGCGGCGATGCCCTCGTGTGGTCCTGCTGGGACCATCCGGCGATGCCCTGGGAGGCCTCGGAGGTCTGGTGGGCACCGGTCGTCGACGAAGCGTCGATGACGCTCGGTGAGCCGATCAAGCTCGCCGGTGGACCGGACGGCCCTGCTGGTTATCCGGCGTTCGACGACGATGGCTCGGTCGTGATGATCGCCGAGATCGAGGGCTGGGCGAGGCCGGTCCGATGGAGGCTCGGTGGCCCTCTCGAGCGACTCGGCGACGAGGGCGTGGAGTTCGGGTGCCCGCTCTGGGTCCTCGGCGAAGTGCAGCTGGTGGCCGGAGGAGGCCGCCTTGTCGCCGTTGAGCACCGAGATGGCCTGACGCGGGTGGTGGACGTCGGGGATGGATCGTCGCTCACGCTCGACCTCGAGGCGACAGCGGTGAGCGGGCTGGCTCTGGCCAGCGGTGACGTGGCGTGGCTCGGACCGACACCGACCCGGCTCGGTGCGGTCGCTCGGATGAGGCGATGGGGGGCGGGGGAGAGGACCGTGATCCCGCTCGGTCCGAGGAGCCCGCTCGATGATCGTGATGTCTCGCTCCCCGTAGCGGTGGCGGCGGAGGGCGGCGATGGACGCAGGATCCACGGGCTGCTCTACCGCCCGAGCTCCAACATCGCGACCGGGCCCGAGGGTGTGGCGCCGCCGGTGGTGGTCTTCTGCCACGGGGGCCCGACCGGTCAGGCCAGAGCCGGGTTCGACGCCACCATCCAGCTGCTCACCTCGAGGGGATTCGCCGTGGTGGCGGCGAACTACGCCGGGTCGACCGGGTATGGTGCGGCCTATCGGCACCGCCTCGATGGCGCATGGGGCATCGCCGACGTGGCGGACTGCGTGGATCTGGTGGCGTGGCTGGGAGCGCTCGGAGAGGTGGACCCAGATCGGGCGGCCATCCGGGGGTCGAGCGCAGGCGGGTTTACCGCGCTGCTGGGTGTGACCACCGGAGCGTTCCGAGGAGCGGTCTCGTGGTACGGGGTGGCCAATCTGCTCACCTTGGCAGAGAGCACCCACGACTTCGAGTCCCACTACCTCGACACCCTCGTCGGTCCCCTGCCGTCGGCCGTTGGCCGCTACGTGGAGCGCTCGCCGGTGTCCAGGGCAGAGGAGATGACCGGAGCAGTGCTCCTCCTCCAGGGGCTCGATGACCCGGTCGTCCCGCCCGAGCAGGCCGAGACTATGGCGGCGGCCCTCAGGGCAAGGGGTCAGGAGGTCGAGCTGATCACCTTTGAGGGCGAATCGCACGGGTTCCGCCGTCTCGAGACCCTCGTCGCCGCCTTCGATGCCGAGATCGCCTTCTACGAGCGCCACCTTTGCCACGAAGCACCCGTGCGGGGCCGGTAGGGTCTCTCGAACGCCCATGGACCCGAGTGTCGAACGCCAGGAACTCGCCGTGTGGTCCCGGATAGCTGGTGGCCGCACGCTGAGCCCGACGCAGTTCGACGCGCTCCTGTTCGGGCTCTCCGCCCTCTTCGCCACCGTCGTGGCGTTCGCATCGAAGATCCCCCTCTACCGACAATGGGGCCAGCTCGCGGTGGTGCCGTACCTGGCGGCGGCTGTTGCAGCCGGAGCGCTGGCCATCGTCGGCCGGCGGCGCGCCGTGCTCAAGGCACGTGTGGTGCTCACCTGCCTCGTGATCCTCGGGACGGCGGTGGTCCCGATGGCCTTCGAGGTGGCCTGGCGGTTCGAGGTCCAGCCTCAGAGCCTCCACGTCCAGCCCGAGGTGGTCGTCATCGAGCGGGCGGCCAACGCTCTCGCCCACGGGCACGATCCCTATCAAGCGCGGATGGTCCACGGCCATCTCGTCGG
>JADGOD010000053.1 GCA_017883125.1 Acidimicrobiales bacterium | reverse complement strand
TACGGGATCACGCTGGTGGGCAGCACCCTGTTCTTCGTGGACTACAACAGCTCGAGCTCTCTCCACAGCGTCCCGGTCACCGGAGGGGCGGCCACGGACTACACCTCACCGGACATGTCGAGTGACGCGAACGACGTCGTCGCCGACCCGGCGGGCAACGTCTACTTCGACGACTACAGCGCCGGGAAGCTCTGGGTCCTGCCCGCCGGCACGACGACCGCCGTGGAGATCACGACATCCGGGACCCCGACCTCGCTCACAGATCCATGGGGCATGACCTACACCTCGGGGAACCTCTACGCGCTGAACTGGTCGGACTACGGCACCGCCGACGCACCCGTCTACGAGATCGCCCTCGCCCCCACGGCTCCGACCGGGGTCACCGCCGTGGCGGGCAACGGCCAGGCCACCGTCTCGTGGACCGGGGCTCCGGGCGCCGCCTCCTACACGGTGACCGCCAGCCCCGGGGGGGCGACGTGCATCGCCACCGCACCGGCGACCTCCTGCACGGTGACCGGCCTCACCAACGGGGTGGCCTACAGCTTCACCGTCACCGCCACCAACGCCGTGGGCACGAGCGTCGCCTCTGAGACATCGACGGCCGTAACGCCCGTGGCGCCCGCCGTGCCCGCCGTGCTCGCCGCCACCGGTGCCCCCTTGGCGCCGATCGGACTGATCGCCCTTGGCGCACTCGGCCTCGGTGGGGTGCTCACGGCCCTGGGACGGCGTCGCACCACCGCCTAGGGACTGCCAGTCCCACAGAAGGCCCGGGGACCAGCGGTCCCACAGACGATCGACCAAGCGAGCAGCCGCCCGGATCCAAGTCCTCGATCCGGGCGGCTGTCTACTTCGAAGCGCGCACCGCGATCCGCTCGGTCAGACCGCTGACCCGGTCGACCGAGGTTCCGAGCGCGGCGGCGAAGACCTCGTCGGAGCCGATGATGACCACCTCCGAGCGGGCCCTCGTCACCGCGGTGTAGATCAGCTCTCTCGAGAGGATCCGGTTCTTGGTGGTTGGCAGAGAGACGATGACCTTGTCGTACTCGCTCCCCTGGCTCTTGTGGATGGTGAATGACCACGCCGGCGTGGCCTGATCGATGACCCTGACCGGTCGGTGGCGCGGGGTGTTCGACACCGGGAGGAAGTAGACCTCGGGACCTGAGTCCGTCGCACAGACGACACCGACGTCCCCGTTGCTCAGCCGATCGGGGAGCGGCCTGGTCGGGGACTGCTCGTTCTTGAGCACCATGATCGGCGTGCCGACCTCGAAGCGACCGGGAGAGCGCTCGGCTCCCCGGGATCGGCGCAGCGCGTCGTCGACCTTGGTGCGCCACCACGCCACGGAGTGGTCCCCCTCGCGGTTCGCGCACAGCACCACCTGGCGCCCAAGGCACTCCAGGGCGGCGTGGACCTCGCCGGCTTCGGCCAGGGCGCGCACCTCGAGTGCATGGTCGATCACCGAGGAGACCTCGCCCTCCGGGGTCGCCGAGCGAAGAAGCGCGCCGGGGTGACGGGCGAGGGCGGCTCTCACCGCACCGAGGTCGCCGGCGTTGATGGCGGTGGCCAGATCCACGATGGCGTCGTTGCTCCTGAAGGAGCGGACCAGGCGGGTGACGAGCGCCGAGAGCGGCGCCGAGTCGGCCTCTCCGGCGTCGACCAGGTCGCGCAGGACCGCTCCGACCTCGACCGAGGCCAGCTGATCGGGATCGCCGACGAGGACGACGTGGCTGGCCCCCGCACAACCGAGGAGCTGGTCGAGGAGGGTCATCTCCAGCATGGAGACCTCGTCGACGATCACGAGGTCGCAGCGGAGCTCGACGGTGCTCACCGAGCGGTCCGGGCGGATCCCCAGGAGCCGGTGGACCGAGCCGCTGCGGTCGTCGATGGCCAGCTCGTCGGCGAACTCGTCCAGCCCGTTCGGCCCGAAGGCGCCGTCGAGCGCCTCTCGCGTCCGCACCGCCGCCTTGGCGGTCGGTGCGCACAGGGCGATCCGGAGCTGGCGGTCCTGCGAGCGGGCCCACAGGCCGAGGGACCGCAGCAGCGTGGCGATCGCCGTCGTCTTGCCCGTCCCCGGGCCCCCGGTGAGCACCGAGACCGACCGGGTCATGGCCCGCTCGATGAAGGCAACCACGCCCTCGTTCAGCCGATCGGGATCGGCGAACCCCACGAGGTCGTGGGCTGTGGGCAGGACCGCTCCCTCGGCCGTGATCGAGGTGGCGTCGCGCGCCGACGCAAGGAGCCGGTTGGAGATCGCGCACTCCGAAGAGGCGAACCGCCGGGTCGTCACGTAGCGGGCCTCGCCGCCCGCCGTGCTCAGGACCAGCGGCGAGCCGTTGGGGTCGACGACGTCGGACTCCATCGGCTCGACGCCGAGGAGACGCCGATCGGCACCCGTCATCGCTTCGATGACCGCCGAGGCGGCAATCGGATCCCCCGCCGGCTCGAACTGGCCCCGATCGTCCCGAAGGGTCCAGTGCTCCTCGACCAGCCGGCCGACCGCTTCCTCGGTGAGCTCGATCGCCGCGTGGCTGTGGCGGATCGCCTTGGCCAGGAGGAGGAGCGCACGATAGAGGTCGACCGAGACCACGAGGGCCTCGGTGCCGAGCCGCCCGGCCAGGCGGATCGACGCGTCGACGAGGAGTCGATCGGTCTCGTCGAAGATCTCGGACAGGGGGGCGTCCCCCGATGCCTCCTCCCACAGCTCGATCGTGGTCACAGCCGGACCTCCTTGCCCCCGAGGAGCTCCGAGACCCCGACGACGACGTCGGCCGGGATCCGCCAGCTGGCCAGCCCGTCGCCGGGCTTCGCCCGAGGGAGCGCCGCCCCCCGGAGGTAGAAGTAGCAGATCCCCCCGAGGTTCACCTCCGGGTCGTAGCCAGCAAGTCGCTTGGCCAGGTAGCGGTGGAGCGCCACCGAGTAGAGCAGGCCCTGGAGCGGGTAGCCCGAGAGCGCCATCTCCCCGACCAGCTCGCCCGGGCCGTAGCTCGAGGCCTCCTTGAGGAGGTTCGACTTGTAGTCGATGACGACGAAGCGGGGCGCCTCCTCGCCGATCTGCGCCACCAGGTCGATGCTCCCGGTCAAGAAGCCCTCGAAGAGCCGGGACGGGTGCGCGGGCGACGCCGCCAGCTCGGAGAAGTAGGAGCGATAGGGGCCCGTCGGGTCTCCCTGGGCGACGAGCTCTGCGATCTCGATGAGTCGATCAGCCTTCTTGGCCCTCCGATCGCCGCCGATCAGCGGGAGGGTGAAGCGCATCTCGTTGGCCGTCCGGATCGAGCCGTTCGGGGCGAAGGAGTCGAGCGTGGTGCCCTCGAGGAGCTCGCCGAGCGGGTGGGCGAGGACCCTTCTGAACTGGGCTTCCATCGAGGCGATGTCGGCCACCACGAGACCTGCGGCGCCGAACCCACCACCGATGGCCGTCCTCAGTGCCTCGGAGCCCTCGGATCCCGTGACGCCGACGACCCGCTCGAGGACCTCGTGGATCGCCACACCGACCTGCGCGCCCGACCGGCCCTCGAAGAGCTCGCTGCCGATCCTCGAGCCGGCGATCTCGACCTCGGCGGAGTCCTCGGCAAAGGCCCCCGCGTCGAAGCCGGCGTCCTCGTCCTCGGAGTCGACCGCACGCTCGCCCGCCCCCGTGCCGTGGACGTGGAGCGCGGAGTACGACCAGCGCCTCAGATCCTCGTCGATCGCCGGGGGATCGGTGACGCCGTCGGTGTCGATCTCGATGGCCAGGGCCGTCTTCTCGGAGGGCCCCGAGTCTGGCCCGGATCCCCCCGCCGCCAGGTCGGTCGGCCGGACGATCTCGATCGAGGGGTCAAACGGTGCCCGCAGGGCGCCGTACTCGGCGGCCCTGGCCGCCAACTCGCCCGGTTCGGCCAGGGTCAGCGACTCGAGGAGCACCCTCCACAGCGAGGTCTTGATCAGCCGGGTCGTCGCCTTCGACAACTTCGCGTACTCGTGATGGTCCAGGTCCGAGATCCAGACCACCAGCTCGGCCTTCGCCCGGGTGAGACCGACGTAGATGAGCCGGGCAGCTTCATCTGTCTGCTGGAGCAGCTCGTCGATGGCGGGAGAGGTCGGCGAGCTGCCGTCGTCGGTCGAGAAGGACCGCACGAGGTCGAACGTCCGCCCCTCCGGCGTCGAGATCGCCGGGACGTCCAGCTGCCTGGCTCGCGACTCGATCTGGGGGATCAGCACGATCGGGTACTCGAGGCCCTTGGCCCCGTGGAGGGTCATGACCGTCACCGAGCCTCCGTCGGTCTCGATCTTGCGGGTCACCGCATCGTCGTCGCCTGCCGCCTTCGACGCTGCGATCGCCTCATCGAGCCAGCGGAGTGCGATCTCCCCTTCGACCCCGAACGGATAGGCACGGCCCAGGAGCTCGAAGAGGTGGTCGACGTCGGTCCAGTTCCGCTCCGGGGCCTCCGAGCCGAGAATGGTGGCCATCGTCGGGGTGTCGAGGACCCGCCGGGCCAGGGCACCGGGCCCGAAGTCCTCGAGGACCTGAGCCAGGACCAGAAGGTCATCGGAGTCATGGTGGGCGAACCAGGTGTGGCGCAGGAGGCCTGACCGTCGGGGGTTCGTCGGATCCGCCAGGCAGAAGAGCAGCGAGCGGACGTGCGTGGCGGCCTCGGCATCGAAGACTGGTTCGGTCTTCGTGGTGATCGCCGGTATCCCCGCGTCGCGCAGGTAGCGGCGCAGACCCGAGGCGAAGGTGTTCGAGCGGCAGAGGATGATGATGTCGTCCCAGGTGACCTCGGTGCCGTCGGGCCAGGGGTCGCTCATGCGGGCCCTCACGACGTCGGCCACGTCGACGAAGATCTCTCGTCGGATCTCGGGGGCCGGTCGGGCGGGCGAGCCGGTGAAGGGGTAGCCGGGTGCTTCGGGTCGCTGATCCGTCGACGGATCACGCACCGCCAGCGGCCGCTCCTGGGTCAGGTCGCGCACGACGAAGGCGGGGGCCCGGCCGCCAGTGCCGCCGAGCGCTGCGGTGACCGGCGTGTAGCTGATCGGGGCGAGCCGACCATCGTCCGTCGACAGCGGGGTCGAGAACCCCCAGCCCCTCGCCAGGCCCGTGAACGCCCCGGCCTCGATGCTCTCCCAGTAGGAGCGGATCGAGTCGAGCTCGGCGACGTCGAAGAGGGCGTTGAGATGACCCAGCAGCTTCGGCGTCGAGCGGTGGTTCCTCTCCAGGTCGTGGCGCAGGAACCGGGATCCCGGCTGATCCGCCTGGCCGAGAAGGTCCTGGAAGATCACCACGTCACCGCCCCTGAAGCCGTAGATCGCCTGCTTGGGGTCGCCGACGATGACCAGTGGGGCGTGGCCCATGAAGACCGATGAGAAGATCTCCCACTGCGCGCTGTCGGTGTCCTGGAACTCATCGATGAGGACGAAGCCGAAGGAGGAGCGGAGCCGCTCGATGGCCTCGGCGCCGCCGCGGACGACCTCCCAGTAGACCTCGGCGATGAGCGAGTTGAAGGTCGAGTTCTGCTCGAGCGCCTGGATCTGCGACCCGCGCCGCTCGGCGTCGACCACCAGGTCGTAGAAGACCTTCCTCTGTGCGACTTCGGAGTCGCTGACACCGACATCGCTCCCCACCCTCGCCTTCGACGGCCCCGCCGGGTTCGGCGCAAGACCTCCGAGACCGACCGTGGCGTTCAGCGTCTTGAGGACATTGGCCACCAGCGTCGAGGGCTTGGACGTGCCACCCTCCTCCGCCTTGTTCATGGGGTCCGCTATCAGGGACCTCAGCGACTTCGGGTCGTTCAGGGCGAGGGCGGTGAGCGCCTCGTTCACCGCCCGCTCGTAGAGGCGGGTCCCGGAGTCGACCGAGCCGCTCGCCTGGTCGCCCACCAGAGCGGCGAAGGAGTGGATCGTCCGGGCGTTGACGTCATCGAGACGGGAGAGGACCTCGCGCTGACGGGCGAGCAGCGAGGCTCTCTGCGCGGGAGAGGTGACAGCCTCGTCGACCAGCGAGGCAGCCCACTCGTCCTCCGGCTCTCGGGTCCCGTCCAGGACCCGGCCGACCTTGACGACCCGAGCCCGGAGGCGGGCCTTCATCTCGGCCGCTGCGGCTCGGGAGAACGTCACCATCAGGAGCTGG
>JADGOD010000052.1 GCA_017883125.1 Acidimicrobiales bacterium | reverse complement strand
CGAGGTCCTCGGGGGCGCCTCCGGCGCCCTTGTCGAGAAGGCGCAGCACGTGGAGGGCGCCGATCACGACGGGGACCACTGTCAGGTGGATCCAGATCTCACGACCGTGCGCCCGGGCCACGAGGCCAGTCCCCTCGAAGGCCCACAGGCAGTAGGCGGTCACCGAGACCGTGGCGGTGAGGGTGAGCACCGACTCGAGGAAGCTCTTGGTGTAGCTGGCCAAGACCGCACGGCGCTCGCCGCCTCGACCCTCGCTGTCAGGCAGCTCGGCGAGTCGCTTGCCGGTCACGAGGAAGAGGGCCCCGAAGGAGATGACCACCACGAACCAGACGCTCAGTGGCGTGTTGGTGGCCGCACCACCACCGACGGCACGTAGGACGAAGCCGGCAGCCACCACGGCCAGCTCGATGACCGGTTCGGTCTTGAGCCGGAGGGTGTACGACACGGTGGTGGCTACGTAGGCGATCAGGACGACGCCCAGCTGCCAGGAGGCAGCGAGCGAGCCGAGGAGGATCCCGCCGATGACCAAGATGCCGCCGGCGACCAGGGCGACGCTGATGGGGAGTTCGCCGCTGGCGATCGGCCGGTGCCGCTT
The DNA here is from genome assembly GCA_017883125.1 of Acidimicrobiales bacterium. Lineage (GTDB taxonomy): Bacteria > Actinomycetota > Acidimicrobiia > Acidimicrobiales > RAAP-2 > CAIUMH01. The sequence goes on along the minus strand of JADGOD010000052.1, from coordinate 10,805 downwards.
CGTCGGGTGCGCCCGGTCCGAGTGGATATCTCGAGCATCGTTGAACAGGTAGATCCCTGACGCGCACAGGGAGAAGGCGACGAATGCCACAAGCGTCTTGGCGAAGACCGAGCCGTGGAAGAGCGTCCCTGCGGCGGCGGGTGCCATGAAGACGAGGACGTTCTTGACCCACTGCTTGGGTCGCATGGCCCGGAGAAGGGCGCCAGGGACGCCAAATCGGCCCGACCGGGGTCGAGTTGATTGCCCGATGGGGAGATTCTCATCAGGGGAAACGGGGGGATTTGATAGTTCTGAGATGGTCCGAACCTACCAGCCGGTTACTTCTCGATTGGGCCTCATGGGGTCATCCCGGCCTATCATGAGACCCTGTGAAGCGCCCTTACCGCATTGTTGTTGCGAAGCCCGGCCTCGATGGACACGACCGTGGGGCCAAGGTCATCGCCCGGGCGCTGCGCGACGAGGGGTTCGAGGTCATCTACACCGGCCTCCACCAGACCCCCGAGCAGGTGGTCCAGGCCGTGATCCAGGAAGATGCCGACGCCGTCGGCCTCTCGCTGCTCTCAGGAGCGCATCTCACGCTCGTTCCCCGGGTGATCGATCTCCTCGCCGATGCCGGCCGGGGTGACGTGCTCGTCATGGTCGGAGGCATCGTCCCCGACGCCGACATCCCCGAGCTCGAGAAGGCAGGGGTCGCAAAGGTCTTCACGCCAGGTTCGTCGCTTCCGGCGATCGGCCAGTGGCTGGGAGAGTCGCTCGACGCACGCGAGGAGGCGCTCGGGGCCTAGTCCCGAGGTCAGCGCATCGCAAGGGATTGTTGACTATCCGGCGTGCCGCGAGTGCGCGCCGCACTACATCACGAAGCAGAAGAAGGGACGTATTCAGGTGGATCTGTTCGAGTACCAGGGCAAGCAGTACTTCGCCCAGTTTGGCATTCCGGTGTCTCCGGGGGGCGAAGCTGACACGGTCGATGAAGCGGTTGCACAGGCTGAGGCCATCGGGTATCCGGTCGTCGTCAAGGCGCAGGTTCGCGTCGGTGGACGGGGCAAGGCCGGCGGCATCAAGCTGGCGGAGAACGCTGACGAGGTTCGTCTCCACGCGGGCAACATCCTCGGCATGGACATCAAGGGCCACACGGTTCGCCGGGTCTGGATCGAGCTCTCGAGCGACATCGCCAAGGAGTACTACGCCAGCTTCACCCTGGACCGTCCGAACAAGCTCTATCTCGGCATGCTCTCCGCCGAGGGTGGCGTTGAGATCGAAGAGGTGGCGGCGACGAACCCCGACGCCATCACGATGCTGTCGATCGATCCCACAGTCGGACTCGACCTCGAGACGGCGAAGCGCTGGGTCGCCGAGGCGAACCTCGACGAGGAAGCTCGTGAGCAGGCAGCCGCTCTGCTCGTCCAGCTCTACACCTGCTACGTCGAAGGCGACTGCGACCTGGCCGAGATCAACCCGCTCATCCTGACGACCGACGGCGTGGTCCGGGCGCTTGACGCCAAGGTCACGCTGGATGAGAACGCGTCGTTCCGCCACCCCGAGTGGGAGGCGTGGGCCGGTACCGACACCGAGGACCCCCGCGAGGCCATGGCCAAGGAGAAGGGGCTGAACTACATCGGCCTCGAAGGCTCTGTCGGCATCATCGCCAACGGCGCCGGCCTAGCGATGTCGACGCTCGACGTCGTGAACCAGGTCGGTGGCTCGGCGGCGAACTTCCTCGACATCGGTGGTGGCGCCAACGCGGACGTCATGACCGCCGCCCTCGAGGTCATCAACGCCGATCCGTCGGTGAAATCGATCTTCGTCAACATCTTCGGTGGGATCACCCGGGTCGATGAGGTGGCTAAGGGCGTCATCGAGGCCCTGAAGCGGGTCGACATCAAGTCTCCGATCGTGCTCCGCCTCGACGGCACGAACGCCGTTGAGGGTCGAGCACTTCTGAAGGATCACCTGAGCGATCGCTTGGTGGCAGAGCCCACCATGCTCGACGCTGCACGACGCGCGGTGGCGTTCGCCGCTGCCATTGAAGGAGGCAAGGGTTAAGTGAGCATCTTCGTTGATGAGAACACCAAGGTCATCGTCCAGGGCCTGACCGGTGGACAGGGCCGCTTCCACGGCGTGCGAAACCGTGACTACGGCACCAAGGTCGTCGGCGGAGTGTCGCCGAACAAGGCGGGCACCGACTTCGAGGGCATCCCCGTGTTCGCCTCGGTGGCCCACGCGGTGGCCGAGACTGGCGCCACGGCTTCCTTCGTCGTCGTCCCTCCCGCCGGTGCGGTCGGGGCGATCCTCGAGGCGGCAGAGGCCGGCATCGAGTTCATCGTGTGCATCACCGAGGGCATCCCGGCCCACGATGAGGCGAAGTGCTTCAACATCCTGAAGAAGAACTTCCCCAACGCCCGCCTCCTCGGCCCGAACTGCCCCGGAATCATCAGCCCGGGGAAGTGCAACATCGGGATCACGTCAGGCGACATCGCTTTGGCGGGCGGCCCGGTGGGCATCGTGTCTCGTTCAGGGACGCTGACGTATCAGGCCCTGCACGAGCTCTCCCAGCAGGGCGTCGGCCAGACCACCTGTGTGGGCATCGGCGGCGACCCGGTCCCTGGCACCAACTTCATCGACTGCCTCGAGGCGTTCGAAGCCGACCCTGAGACCAAGGCCGTCATGATGATCGGCGAGATCGGTGGCTCGGAGGAGGAGCGTGCGGCGGAGTACATCAAGGCGAAGATGACCAAGCCGGTCGTCTCGTACGTCGCTGGGGTCACCGCACCCCCGGGGCGCAAGATGGGTCACGCCGGTGCGATCATCTCGGGCTCGCAGGGCACCGCCCAGGCCAAGATGGAGGCCCTCGAAGCCGCCGGCGTGAGCGTGGCACTCAACCCGACGGAGGCCGGCGAGAAGATGGTGGCCATCGTCCGCAACCTCTAGACGTCTCCCTCAAGGGACGTTGGTAGGTTGAGTCAGTGAGGATCGCCGTACTCGTCTCAGGGAGTGGCACGATCCTTGAGGCCATTCTCGACGCGGGGATCACGGTCGACGTGGTGGTCTCTGATCGCCCGTGTCGAGGCCTCGGCGTCGCGAGCGATGCCGGCATCGACGCCGTCCTCGTCGACCGGTCCCACTTCGGCGGGTTCGGGCCCGACTTCGACCGGGAGGCCTACACCGAGGCGTTGAGCGAAGCGCTCGTCGAGCGAAGCATCGATCTCGTGGCGATGGCCGGGTTCGGGACCGTGCTCGGCACGGCGATCCATGAGCGGTTCGCCGGCCGGATCCTCAACACGCATCCGGCGCTGCTTCCGGCCTTCCCGGGCTGGCATGGCGTCGAGGATGCCCTGGCAGCCGGGGTGTCAGTCACCGGCTGCACGGTCCACGTGGCCACCTTGGAGATGGACGCTGGGCCGATCCTCGCTCAGACCGAGGTCCCCGTCTTGGCCGATGACACCGCAGAGTCGCTCCATGAGCGGATCAAGGCAGTCGAGCGGCGCATCTATCCTGCGACTATCGCCGCCGCGGCTGACGCTCTCGCAGATGGTCGCGACATTGAATCTCTTATTCCGAAGTACAAGGAGGCAACCCAGTGAGAGCGCTGCTCAGCGTTTACGACAAGCATGGTCTGCTCGGCTTCGCCCGAGGTCTTGAGGAGCTCGGCGTCGAGCTGCTGGCGTCTGGCCAGACCGGCGCTGCACTGCTCGAAGCCGGGATCGCTCACCGCGACGTGGCTGCGGTGACCGGGAGCCCGGAGATGCTCGGTGGACGGGTCAAGACCCTCCACCCTCGGATCCACGGCGGCATCCTCGCCGACCGGTCGAAGCCCGAACATCTCGCCGATCTCGAAGCCAACGAGATCGAGCCGATCGACCTGGTGGTCTGCAACCTCTATCCCTTTAACTCGAACCCGTCGATCGAGCTGATCGACGTGGGCGGCCCCACCATGGTCAGGGCGGCGGCGAAGAACTTCGCCCACGTGGGCGTCGTGGTCTCCTCGGACGACTATGACCTGGTGCTCGCCGAGCTCAAGGCCGACGGCCGCCTCTCGAACAGCACCCGAGGAGCGTTGGCCACGAAGGCCTTCGCCCACACCGCCGCCTACGACGCGGCGATCGTCGCGTGGCTCCAAGCTGGTGGGCCCGACGGGTCGACCGCGGTCGAGGACCCCGTCCTGCCCGATTCGATCCCGCTCGTCCTCGAGCGCGCTGAGATCCTCCGCTACGGAGAGAACCCTCACCAGCGCGGTGCGCGCTACCGCGTCGCAGGAGTCGCATCCTGGTGGGATGACGTCACTCAGCTCAGCGGCACTGCGCTGAGCTACCTCAACCTCTTTGACACCGACGCAGCATGGCGTCTCGTCCACGAGCTGAGTGCGGACGCCTCCGGCCTCCCCGCAGCGGGGATCATCAAGCACGCCAACGCGTGCGGAGCATCGGTCGCCGAGACCCTCGAGACGGCATTCGCCCAGGCACTTGCCGCCGACCCGCTCAGCGCCTTCGGCGGGATCGTGGCCCTGTCGGCCCCGATCGACGAGGCGCTGGCTGCTGTGATCGCCGAGGGCCCCCAGGCCGACGTCATCGTCGCTCCCGGGATCACCGACGGGGCGGTCGAGATCCTGCGCTCCCGTCGCAAGGCCACGCGCCTGCTGGCTGCATCGCCTCCCGAGCCCGCCACCCGGCAGATCCGCTCGCTGGGCGCCGGGATGCTCGTCCAGGGATGGGATGAGATCGAGGTCCCACCCTCGCAGTGGCGGGTGGTCACCAGCCGGCAGCCGACGACCCAGGAGTGGGAGGACATGGCGATCGCCTGGCGAGTCTGTGCTCGCACCACGTCGAACGCCATCGCCCTGGCAAGGGGCGGCAAGGCGGTCGGCATCGGTGCCGGCCAGCAGTCCCGGGTCGTCGCTGCCGAGCTGGCGGTGGCGAAGGCGGCGGACGAGGCAGCGGGATCGGCCGGAGCATCGGACGCCTTCTTCCCCTTCCCCGACGGCCTCGAGGTCCTCATCAACGCCGGCGTGAGCGCCATCGTGCAGCCCGGTGGCTCGGTGCGAGACGATGAGGTCACCGCGGTGGCCGATGCGGCGGGCATCACTATGGTCCACACCGGCGAACGACACTTCCGGCACTAGGAGATCGACGATGACAGCACAGCTCTTAGACGGCGAGAAGGTCGCTGGACGGATCAAGATGGAGGTCGGCGACCGAGTCGCCCGCCTGGCGGCGATCGGCCGGCAGGTGGCGCTGGGCACGATCCTCGTCGGCGAGGATGGTTCGAGCGCGAAGTACGTGGCGATGAAGCACGCCGACTGCAAGGAGGTCGGCATCGAGAGCGTTCACGTCAAGCTCGGCCAGGATGCCACGCAAGACGAGGTGCTCGATGCGATCCGCACCATGAACGCCGACCCGGCGATCGCGTCGATACTCGTCCAGCTCCCGATGCCCAACGGGATCGACGAGGGGCAGGTTCTCCTGGCCGTCGATCCGGAGAAGGACGTCGATGGGCTCCATCCGATGAACCTCGGCAAGCTCGTCATGGGCGCCCCGGGGCCACTTCCCTGCACCCCGGCGGGGATCGTCGAGCTGCTGGCCCAGCACCAGGTCCAGGTGGAGGGTCGTCATGTCGTCATCATCGGCCGGGGCCTCACCATCGGCCGGCCGCTGGCCCTCCTGCTGGTCATGCGCCGGCCCGGGTGCAACGCGGCGGTGACCGTGGTGCACACCGGGGTGGACGACATGGCCTCGCTCGTGCGTCAGGCCGACATCGTGGTCGCGGCGGCTGGGGTCGCTGGTCTGGTCACCAAGGACATGGTCAAGCCCGGGGCGGCCGTCGTCGGCGCGGGGACGAGCTGGGAGGGCAAGCGCCTCATGAGCGATGTCGCCGAGGACGTCGCCGAGGTGGCCAGCTGGATCACCCCTCGCATCGGAGGGGTCGGTCCGATGACCAGGGCGATGCTCCTGCGCAACGCCGTGGCGGCAGCGGAGAGGATCCGATGACGCCGAGGATCGACGACAGGGGCCGGGAGTTCGACGAGCGGCCGTGGGGGGTCTACGTGGTCCTCGACGATGCCCAGCCAGATCACAAGGTCAAGCGGATCAACGTCGAGCCGGGAAAGCGGTTGAGCTATCAGAGCCACGCGCAGCGCTCGGAGCACTGGTTCGTGGTCGCAGGTCTGGGCAAGGTCACCATCGACGGGGTCGAGCACATGGTCGATCCCGGCCAGTCCATCGATATCCCCCAGGGCGCCGCCCACCGCTGCGAGAACGTCGGCGACGTGCCGCTGGTCTTCATCGAGGTCCAGCACGGCTCGTACTTCGGCGAGGACGACATCGTCCGCTTCGACGACGACTTCGGCCGAGCCGGGTCTTGAGCCTCAACCCGGAGCAGTGATGGTGAAGATCGCAGATCTCCTCAAGGCATCGACCACCGTCTCCTTCGAGTTCTTCCCTCCGAGGTCCGACGAGGAGGCGACCACTCTGGCCGCCACGCTCAAGGACCTCGAGTTGCTCCACCCGTCGTTCGTCTCGGTCACCTACCGCGGGGGGGCCGAGTCACGCCAGCGCACCTTCGACCTCGTCTCGATGATCCAGAACGAGACCACGCTCACCCCGATGGCCCATCTGATCTGCGTGGCCCACACGAGATCGGAGCTGATCAGCATCCTCGAGGAGTACCGCTCGATCGGGGTTGAGAACCTGATGGCCCTCGGGGGAGATCCGCCGTCCGATCCCGACGCTCCCCGCGGCGAGCTGCGCTACGCCACCGAGCTCGTGGCGTTGGCCCGCGAGGTCGGTGGATTCTCGATCGGAGTCGCCGCCCATCCGGCTGGGCACCCCCGTTCAGCGAATCTGGAGGAAGACCGCGACCACCTGGCCGCCAAGCTCGAAGCGGCCGACTTCGCCGTCACCCAATTCTTCTTCTCGCTGGAGGAGTACACCGGCCTGGTCGATGACCTCGAACGCCGAGGGGTGACCAAGCCGGTGCTCCCGGGGATCATGCCGGTGACCTCGCTCTCCTCGGTGCCACGGATGGCCACGATGGGTTCGCCGGTGCCTGAGTGGGCCGTGCAGCGGCTCGTGGATGCCGATGCGGCGGGAGGCCCCGCTGCGGTGAGGGCCGAGGGGATCGCTCTGGCGAGCGAGCTCTGCACCGGGCTGATGGGGGTCGGCGCGCCGGGCCTGCACTTCTACACGCTGAACCGGTCCTCGGCCACGCGTGAGATCGCTCACGCCCTCGGCCTCTCTGGCGCCTGAGCGACGCCTCCGAGGTGGCTTCGGCCACCCCGTGCACGTTGGGCTGGAGAGATCACCGTGGGCACCGACGGCGTCGCCGGCGAACTCAGCATCCCGTTCTGTCTCTCAGTTGGAGCGAAGGGGTCTCTCCCTACTACCGTGTGGCCCATGGCTACCTCCCCCGTCCACGTCACCGTCACCGGCGCTGCAGGCCAGATCGGCTACCAGCTCCTCTTCCGCATCGCTTCGGGCCAGCTCCTCGGAGCAGACCAGCCGGTCGTCCTGAGGCTGCTCGAGATCGAGCCAGGCATGAAGGCGCTCGAGGGCGTCGTCATGGAGCTCGATGACTGCGCCTTCCCGCTGCTGGCCGGCGTCGAGGCCACCACGGACCTCAACGTCGCCTTCAACGGAACCTCCTGGGTCCTCCTGGTCGGTTCTGTGCCCCGGAAGGCCGGTATGGAGCGTGGAGACCTGCTCAACGTCAACGGGGGCATCTTCAAGCCCCAGGGCCAGGCCATCGCCGCCAACGCCGCCTCGGACGTCCGGGTCCTCGTCGTCGGCAACCCGTGCAACACCAACTGCCTGATCGCCAAGGGGAACGCTCCGGAGATCCCCTCAGACCGGTGGTTCGCCATGACCCGTCTGGACCAGAACCGGGCGGAGACCCAGCTGGCCAAGAAGGCTGGCGCTCCCGTGGCCGAGGTTCGGAACCTCGCCATCTGGGGGAACCACTCCGCCACCCAGTTCCCGGCCTACGCCAACGCCACCATCGCCGGGACCGCCGTGCCCGAGGTGATCACCGACTCCGCATGGCTCCAGGGTGAGTTCATCGAGACCGTCCAGAAGCGTGGCGCTGCCATCATCGAGGCCCGTGGGGCCTCCTCAGCGGCCTCTGCGGCAAATGCAGCGATCGACACGGTGGTCGGGCTGCGCCAGGCGACGCCGGACGGAGACTGCGTCTCGGTGGCGGTCAGCTCGAACGGTGAGTACGGCGTTCCCGAGGGCCTGATGTTCGGCTACCCGGTTCGGGCCGACGGCCGGGGCGGATGGTCGGTCATCGAGGGCGTCGAGCACGACGAGTTCGCCAAGGACCGCATCGCTACCACGCAGAACGAGCTGATCGAAGAGCGCGACGCCGTCAAGGAGCTCGGCCTCATCGGCTAGCACCACCGGGCTCGCCGAGCATCAGGCGAGGAATTGCTGAGTGCCGCTGAGGCTGTCAGGATCCGTCGATGCGCTGGCAGGAGATCGTGAATCACGTCGGGGAGGCCATCGACGTCCTCGGCGTCATCGTGATGGTCGTGGGGCTGTTCGGCGCCCTCGGGCTCTTCTGTCGGCGCTTCGCACGAGGCGATCGGTCGCTCGGCTCGTATCGAACGGTGCGCCAGGGCATCGGCCGAGCCATCCTGCTCGGACTCGAGCTCCTGATCGCCGGTGACATCATCCGGACGGTGGCGACGACCCCCACGTTCACCTCAGTCGGGATCTTGGCGCTGATCGTGCTGATCCGGTCCTTCCTGTCGGCCACGTTGGAGGTCGAGGTGACCGGGCGCTGGCCCTGGCAGAGCCAGAGCTGACCGCACGATCAGCCCGGCGTCTGGGCCGATCGGTCGATGAGGAGCCGAGCGCATCCGAGATGCGGGCCCGGGTGCTTATGATGTCCAAGGCACGGCGTCGGATCGCTCCTGCGCCCCAAGAGCCGCAACCCGAAAGGATCAACCTCCATGTCCTCAACCCGACGGTGGTCGCTCGCAGTTCTGGCGACGTCAGCCCTCGCGCTCGCTGGGTGCAGCAGCTCGTCGACGTCCTCCTCGTCCACGACCGCAGCGACGTCACCGGCTGGTTCGTCCAGCCCCGCGGTGATCGCCCCGATCCCGGCCCAGGATCGATCGGCAACGGGCACCGCGGGCTCAGAGCCCATCGCCACAGTGCCCACCAGCACCCCTCCCACCCAGCTCGAGAGCGCCGATCTCATCACCGGGACCGGTCCGGCGGCCAAGGCCGGTGACACCGTCACGGTCCAGTACGTGCTTGCCACCTACTCGTCGAACAAGGTGGTCCAGTCGTCGTGGACGAGCCAGCCGTTCCAGTTCACGCTGGGAGCCGGTCAGGTGATCAAAGGCTGGGACCGAGGCGTGGCCGGAATGCAGGCGGGTGGTCGCCGTGAGCTCATCATCCCCGCGTCGCTCGGCTACGGAGCGCAGTCACCCGGGCCGGGCATCTCCTCGAACGACACGCTGGTCTTCATCGTCGATGTCCTCAAGGTGAACTAGCTGCTGGGCGGGCTCGGCCCCGCACCGCCCATCCGGCTGGGTGGGCCACCCACGAGGCCCCACGAGGCGTCGCAACGCAGAAAGGCCCGCCCTCACGCCACTTCGAAGCGTGAGGGCGGGCCTTCTCTGCAGCTCTACTCAGGCTGGACGGCCGCCTCGGTGGGGGTCCGCTTCGTCCGACGCATGATCTTGCGTCCCAGCCACGCCACCGGGTCGTAGGACGCGTCCACGACGCGCTCCTTCATGGGGATGATGGCGTTGTCGGTGATCTTGATGTGCTCCGGGCAGACATCGGTGCAGCACTTGGTGATGTTGCACATCCCAAGGCCCATCTCCTCGCGGACGAACTCACGCCGGTCGTTCGTGTCGAGCGGGTGCATCTCGAGCTCGGCATAGCGGATGAAGAAGCGGGGCCCGGCGTACTTGGGCTTGTTCTCCTCGTGGTCACGGATCACGTGGCAGACGTCCTGGCACATGAAGCACTCGATGCACTTGCGGAACTCCTGGCCCCGGTCGACGTCGATCTGCTGCATGCGGTAGCCACCCTCGGGACGGGGCGGCGGATTGAACGCGGGGACCTTGCGAGCCATCTCGTAGTTGAAGCTCACGTCGCTGACGAGGTCCCGGATCACGGGGAACGCCCGAAGCGGGGTCACCGTGATCGGCTCGCCCTCGGGGAGCTGGCTCATCCGGGTCATGCACATGAGCCGGGGCTTGCCGTTGATCTCCACCGAGCACGACCCGCACTTGCCGGCCTTGCAGTTCCACCGACACGCGAGGTCTGGGGCCTCGGTGGCCTGGATGCGGTGGATGACGTCGAGGACGACCTCGCCCTCCACGGCGGGGATCGTGTACTGCTCGAAGTCTCCACCGCTCAGGTCACCGCGCCAGACGCGCATCACGACATCGCTCATCTACTTAACCTCCTCGAGAAGTGCCTTGAGTTCATCGGGCATCACGGGAAGAGGCTCGGGCGAGATGGTGATCTCGCTGGCGAAGCCACGGCCCGAAGGCTGGCTGATGACGAAGTTGACCTTGCCCAGCTCGGGATCGGGAGCGGGGAAGTCCTCACGGGTCTGCCCGCCTCGCGACTCCTTGCGGTCCCTCGCTCCGAGAGCAACGCACCTCGAGACGGTGAGCATCGCCGGCAGGTCCGTCGCCAGGTTCCAGCCCGGGTTGAACTGCACGTGCCCCTCGACCGAAAGCCTGGTGACCCGCTCCTTGAGCTCCGCGATCACGCCGAGCGCGGTCTTCATCTCCGATTCGGTCCGGATGATCCCGACCAGGTCGTGCATCGTGTGCTGCAGGTCGCGCT
>JADGOD010000051.1 GCA_017883125.1 Acidimicrobiales bacterium | reverse complement strand
CTGGCGCTCCCCCGCCGCAAGGGGTCACACGCGTTCGCGACGAAGCTCCTCGAGCAGATCTCGCTCTCCGGCCTCACCGGACGGGGCGGCGGCGGATTCCCGACCGGGCGCAAGATCGCCGGCCTCCCCGGAGGCCGCCGGCGGCCTCACCTCGTGATCAACGCAATGGAGGGTGAGCCCGCAGCCCAGAAGGACTCGGTCCTGGCCTGCTTCGCGCCGCACCTCATCCTGGACGGCGCCGAGGTGCTCGCCACCGTCATCGACGCCGCTGCCATCACCGTGGCGGTGGCTCGGGACAATCCGGCCGCCGTCGACTCGCTCACACGGGCCGTCGAGGAGCGCCGGGCCCACGGTCGACCGCCGCTCCCCATTTCCATCGAGGTTCCACCCGGTCGCTACGTCGCCGGTGAGGAGTCCGCACTGGTCCAGTGGGTCGACGGAGGGCCCGCGATGCCGACCTTCCGCCCGACCAAGCCGGCCAAGCTGGTCGTCAAGGGCCGCCCCACCCTGGTGGACAACGCCGAGACGGTCGCCCAGATCGCCCTGATCGCCCGTCACGGGGCGGAGTGGTTCGCTGGCGTCGGCACCGCCGGAGGGCAGGGCACGACGCTGGTGACCATCTCAGGGACCGTTGAGGAACCCGGGGTCTTCGAGGTCCGGCTCGGCACCCCCGTCTCCGAGGTCCTTGCCCTCGCCCGACCCCGTGGGCCCATCGCCGGCGTCCTCCTCGGTGGCTACGGCGGAACCTTCATCGGCCCAGGAGGCCTCGATGCCCCCTTCTCCGCCGACGGGCTCCGCCCTCTCGGATCATCGGTCGGTGCCGGAGTCATCGTGGTCCTCGGCTCATCGACCTGCGGCCTCACCGAGACCGCTCGCATCACCCGGTGGATGGCCAACGAGAGCGCCGGTCAGTGCGGACCGTGCGTCTTCGGCCTCCCCGCGGTGGCCTCAGACCTCGAGCTCTTAGCCAGCGGCCAGGGAAACGCTCGGACCGTGCGTCAGCTCCGGACCCGGCTCGACGAGATCACCGGCCGTGGGGCATGCGCCCATCCCGACGGCGTCGTCCGGATGGTGCGCTCGGCGCTCGCCGTCTTCACCGCCGATCTGAGCGAGCATGCCGGGGGGCGCCGGTGCGCCGGCGCCTCTGCCGCCAGCGTTCTGGCCCTCCCTCCCAACGGAGGCGAGCTCGAATGGCGGTGAAGCTCCGGGTCGACCCGATCGCCTGCGACGGCTTCGGCCACTGCGCCGAGCTGGCCCCCGAGCTGGTGTCCCTCGACGAGTGGGGCTATCCCATCATCGCCGACCGCGAGCTGAACGCCACCGAGATCCGCTTGGCAGATGCCGCCATCCTCCAGTGCCCCCGCAAGGCCCTCTTCCTCGAGCGCAGCGATCAGCCACCGAGGAATCGTGCCCCGCGACGCCGCTAGAAGTCCGAGGTTCTGCCCGCTTTGGTGCTCCCCTACCAAAGCCATGTAGCCTGACCGTTCTCATGGGTTCACTGATCAAGAAGCGCCGTAAGCGCATGCGTAAGAAGAAGCACAAGAAGATGCTGAAGGCCACGCGTTGGCAGCGGAGGGCCGCCGGCAAGTAGGCCGGTCGGCTTCGGGGGCATTCGCTGCCCCCTCACCGATATCTCAGTACTCCCGGGGTGCCCCGGCAGCCGCGGTGATGGTGCGCGCCTCGAGAAGGGTCCCTCGCTCGCCGTCGACGACCAGCTGATCGAGGCCTCCGAGGCCACATGAGGCGGCACTTCCCTCCACGAAGAGCGTGGACCCGCTTCCCGTCAGGACCGGCTCAGCGCCCGTCGCCTCGGCGAACGCTGCCCGCCAGCGGAGGAGACCAGGAGCGACCCTCTCTGCAGCCTGGGTGAGATCGTTGCGCTCATGGTGACCCCCGCCCTCGTGGCGGAGCTCGTCAAGGGCCCGATACGCCGCCGCGGTGTCGACCCCGAACGGCGGGACCAGGAGGAGCACCGAGCGATCCACGTCGTCGAGCGGTTCAACGACCTCGCCAAGTCCCCGGACACGCGCTCTCCCGCCGAGAAGGCAGAACGGCACGTCGCCGCCGAGCGACGCAGCGACGCCGAGGTCGCTCACCCCCGCCCACCGAAGGATGGCCGCTGCGTCCGAGGACCCCCCTCCCAAACCGCCGCCGACGGGGATCTCCTTCCTCAGCGACACGTGGGCTCGACGTCCCGCGACGTCGAGCGCTCGGAGGATGAGGTTGTCTGTCTCCACACCGAGTCCTTGGGCCCGTGCGGAGGCACTCGCGGTGAACTCCAGCCCTTCGCCCGGTTCGGTCACGATCAAGGTGTCGCAGAGATCGATGGAGACCATCTCGGAGTCGAGGTCGTGATAGCCGTCGTCACGCCGCTCGCCCACGCGGAGGCTCCACGTCAGCTTGGCGGGAGCCTTGATGACCGACGAGGTCAACGGGCCACCTCGGCCAGCTTGGCGAACTCCTCCACCCCGAGCTCCTCGGGACGTCGGGTGGGATCGATCCCGGCGCTCTCGAACCCCTGGGCATCGATCACCGAGGCCAGCGATCGTCGGAGCATCTTGCGCCGCTGTCCGAAGGCCGTCTTCACGATCCGGAAGATAGCGTCCTCGGAGACGACGGCCGGATCGACCGCCGGGGTGCTGCGCCGCTCGATCGCCACCAGCGCCGACTCGACCTTGGGCTGGGGGACGAAGACGGTCGGTGGAACTCGGCCCACCATCCGGGCGGTGGCGTGATATGCCACCCGCACCGAGACGGCTCCGTACGCATCGTCACCAGGTGCTGCAGCCATTCGCTCACCGACCTCGGCCTGGACCATGACCAGAAGCCGGGAGACCTGAGGAGCGTGCTCGAGAAGGCGGAGGACCACCGGGGTCGCCACGTTGTAGGGCAGGTTGGCCACCACCGCCCACGGGGCCTCGTCGGCCGGTACGAGCTGGTCGAGGTCGAACTCGAGGGCGTCTCCCTCGACGACGCGCACCGCTTCGAGCTCAGGCCGACCCCGAAGCACCTCGACGAGCGCTGGATCGATCTCCAGTGCGGTCACCTCCGCTCCGCTCGCGAGGAGCGCCTCGGTCAGCGAGCCGAGCCCGGGGCCGATCTCAAGGACACGCTGTCCTGGCTCGATCTGGGCGAGACGGGCGATCTTGGCGGTGATGTTGGGATCGATGACGAAGTTCTGCCCGAACTTCCGCTTAGGTGTCAGACCGTGCTGCTCGAGCAGCGCTGCGGTCGCCGCCCGAGAGGGTGTCACCAGGACAGGGTGACGACGAGCGTTCCGACGCCGGTCCCTCCGGGGCCGGCGATGGCGTTGAAGACCGAGGCGTCGAGATCGATCACGCGATCGCCACCTGCGGCCTCGGTGTCAGTGACCGTGCAGGTCGTCGACGCGCCGTTGGCCTGGTTGGTGACCGTGACCCTGGTCCCATGGGGCAGCCAGGGGCTGGCGCACTCTCCGGGGTTCCAGTAGTACCACGTGGCGATTCCCTGGGCGGTCGACCTGACGGGCGGTGCCGTGGTGGGCGGAGCGACGTAGACGGGCTTCGGGGCGACGTAGACGGGCCTCGGCGCCGTGGTCGTCGGGGGCGGTGCCGTGGTCGTCGTCGTCGTGGTCGGGTCCAGGATCCGGTTGTTGGAGAGCTGGATGTCTCGCAAGGTGACCGATCGATTGACCGAGCTGGGTGAGGGAGCCTTCGCGTGTGCGGTCGGCACGGCCACCGCTGCACTCTGCGCAGCGCGGGAGCCCACGCCTCCTCTGAGCAACACGAGCGGGGCCACCACCATGCTGATTCCCGCTGCCGCCACGATCAGGTGACGTGCGAGACCAGTGCCTTGGGTCCTCAGAACTCCGCCCTTCTCCGCCGAATAGAACTCCCCCGGCCAGAGCCTCCACTCGTTCCGGGTTCCTGACCACGTTAGGGAGAGGGGTGTCTCGAGCGCAAATGGAATCAGCCGAGATCCACTCTCTTCCCAGGTCAGAGGGTGTGTTTTCCGCGAGATCCCTGGTCAGAGGGGCTGTCTCGGCGAAGTTCCCATGTCAGAGGTGCTTTCGGCCCTCGACGAGATCTAAGCGGAAGAGCCTCGCTGCGTTCTGACGGCTTGCCGAGGCCACCTCGTCCGAGCTCCAACCACCGGCCTCGGCGACGGCGACCCCTACCAAGGGGACCCATGCCGGCTCGTTCGTCGCCCCCCGGTGCGGCACCGGAGCGAGGAACGGGCTGTCGGTCTCGACCAGGAGGTGCTCGAGGGGGACCTCGCGCACCGCCGCACGGACGTCGTCGGCGCTCTTGAACGTCACGATCCCGGAGAACGACACAGCCATCCCCGCCTCGACGCAGCGAGAGGCCTCGGTGGGCCCACCGGTGAAGCAGTGCAGGACCGTCTGCGAAGGCACCCCTTCGCTTTCGAGGACCTCGAAGAGGTCATCCCACGCCTCCCGAGCATGGATCACGAGGGTCAGGCCGTGTCGGTGGGCCAGTGCGATCTGGTGGGCGAAGGCCCTCCGCTGCTCGGCCTTCGGAGCATGCTCGTAGTAGTAGTCGAGGCCGCACTCTCCGACCCCGACGAGCTCGGGGCGTCCGTCCTCAAGAAGGCCCTCGAGCCAGCGGACGTCGTTGGTGGCCTCATGAGGGTGGAGTCCCGCCGAGGCCTTCACGTCGGGCAGGCCACCGCCGAGTCGCCCTGACGCCGCGTCCGCAGCGAGCGTGATCGCCTGTCGCGAGGTGACCTCGTCGGTCCCAACGCAGACCACCCCGGTCACACCGGAGTCGAACGACCGTCGCAAGGACGCTGCAGCATCCTCGGCGCCCTCTCCGGGCAGATAGCGCTCCTGGAGATGGCAGTGGGAGTCGACCCACGTGAGGCTCACGCCGTCGCCTTCCTCCGTGGGAAGAGCGGATCACCTTTGGTCACCGAGAGGCCTCCGGGGTATCCGCCCCATGCCGCGGCGGCGGGCAACGGGTGGTCCGAGGGCGAGCCGGCGAGGCCGATCCGGCTCCAGATCTCGTCCGCCGTGGCCGGCATGGCCGGCGAGATGAGGAGCGACACGATCCGCAGGACCTCGAGGGCGCTACCCAGCACATCGTCGACGGTCCCTGGTTCGGCCTTCCACGGCTCGGTGGCCTCAAGCTCCGCGTTGGCGGCTCCGATGAGCCTCCAGGTGGCCTCGAGCGCCTCATGGGGGGCGAACCGCTCCCATGCGTCTGCCGCGGCGGCGAGTGCGGTCGACGCCGAGTCCGCCAGAGGGCTCGTGGGACTCGGAGCTGGACCGACCCCGTCGCACTTCGAGCCGACCACCGTGGCCACGCGAGCGACGAGATTGCCCAGGTTGTTGGCTAGATCGGAGTTGTAGCGAGCGATGAGACCCTCGATCGAGAACTCCCCGTCGGTGCCGAGCGGGGTGTCACGCAGCAAGTGGTAGCGAACGGCGTCGACCCCGTACTCCTCGGTCAAGGAGGCGGGGGTGATGTCCGTCAGCTTGACCGGAGCGTCACCGTCAGCCGCCATCGACTTCGAGAGCTTCTGACCGCCGACCAGGAGCCACCCGTGCACGAAGATGTTCGCCGGAGGCTCGATGCCGGCTGCCATGCACATCGCCGGCCACCACACGCAGTGGAAGCGGATGATCTCCTTGCCGATGAGGTGGTGGACGTTCGGCCACCAGGCGGCCACCTTCTCAGCATCCTCGCCGTAGCCGATGGCGGTGAGGTAGTTGATCAGCGCGTCGTACCAGACGTAGAAGACGTGCCCCTCGTCCCATGGGACCGGGACGCCCCAGCTCAGGCTGGTCCGGGTGATCGAGACGTCCTTGAGCCCACCTTTGATGAAGCTGAGCGCCTCGTTGCGCTTCGACGCAGGCCTGATGGCATCAGGGTTCTTCTCGAACCACTCGATCAGGCGGTCCTCGAAGGCGCTGAGCCGAAAGAAGTAGTTGTCCTCCTCCATCTCGGTGACCGGACGTCCGTGGACCGGGCACTTGTCGCCGTCGAGCTGATCGGCGGTGTAGTAGTCCTCGCAGCTGACGCAGTAGAGGCCGCGATAGGTGTCCTTGGCGATGAAGCCGTTGTCGTAGATCTTCTGGAGGAACTGCTGGACGGTGGCGTAGTGGCGCTCATCGGTGGTCCTGATGAAGTCGTCGTTCGATATCGCGAGCCCCCGCCACGCTTCGGCGAAGCGGGCCGAGGTCCGGTCGGTCCACTCACGCGGGGTGACGCCGTTGGCTTCCGCCGCCTCCGCCACCTTGGCGCCGTGCTCGTCAGTCCCGGTGAGGAAGAGCGTGCTGTCGCCGATCAAGCGGTGCCAGCGCGCGATTGCGTCGGCGTTAACCGTGCAGTAGGCGTGGCCCAGGTGGGGTACGTCGTTGACGTAGAAGATCGGGGTGGTGATGTAGAAGCGGTCCACTCAGTAAGAGTACCGGCCGACAACGCTCACCTCGGCGAGCCTGGAGCCCTCTCGGTCGCCAGCTGGTAAACGCGTCGCCGTGGAAGCTTCAGGGATTCGGCGACAGCCCGAGCCGCGTCCTTGGTGCTCATCCCCTTGGCCAGCGAGGCCTCGATGGCGGCCAGGATCTCCTCGTCGTCCGGTTCGGGCCGGATGGCGATCGTGGCACCGCCGAGCACGACGACGACCTCACCACGTACCTCGAGGCCGTCGTAGTGTGCAACGGCTTCGACGAGGGTGCCGCGCCATATCTCCTCGTGGATCTTCGTCAGCTCCCTGACGACGACCACCGGGCGGTCGGCGTCGAGCGATGCGGCCAGGTCCGCCATCGTGGCGGCCACCCGTCGGGGGGACTCGTAGAGGACGACGGTCCGCGTCTCGGTCGTCAATCCGGCGATCCGCTCGGTCCGCTCGGCGCCCTTGCGGGGCAGGAAGCCCTCCATGACGAACCGGTCGGTGGGGAGTCCGCTCACGACGATCGCACCGAGGAGGGCCGACGGTCCGGGGACCGTCGTCACGTCGACCCCGCTCGCCACGGCGGCGGCGACGAGGAGCGAACCGGGATCAGAGATGCCAGGGGTCCCAGCGTCGCTCACCACGCAGATCCTCTCGCCCCGGCCGAGTGCATCGAGCACGGCGTCGATCCGGGCGCCTTCGTTGTGCTCGTGGAGCGACATGAGCCGGCCTCCGGCAGGGATCCCACACGCGCTCAGCAGCGCCCTCGTGCGCCGGGTGTCCTCGCAGAGCACCCGGTCAGCCCGCTCGAACTCCTCTCGTGCTCTCGGGGAGAGATCTCCGAGGTTCCCGATCGGGGTGGCCACCAAGACCAAGATTCCGGTCACCGCCGTCCCCTCTCCGCCGCACCGTGCGGAGACCGGTCATCGGCGCTGCCGCCTCGAGGCCCTGATCGTGCGGTGGCGCGGGCTTCTCCGGCAAACGCAGGGTCTTCAGCCGCTGTTGGCACCGCGTCTCCCTCGCTGAGCGCCCTGCGGTCGCTCGCCGTCGCCGTCACTTCATCTCGGGCGTTCTCACGTCCAGAATTGAACCTATCCCCGAGCGAGTAACATAGACAGTCCTATGTCAAAGCGCACCGTCAAGCGGAAGCTCCGTAAGAAGAAGAAGGCCAACCACGGCAAGAAGCCGAACTGCGGCAGGGGCTAACTCCCCTTCCGAGGCCCGTTGCCTGGATTCCAGGCACGATCTCCGAGCACCTCACCGAGCAAAGTAGGTCGATCGGAGATCACTCCGTCGACACCGAGATCCAGGAGTCGTCGCATCGACTCCTCATCGTTGACGGTCCAGACATGGACGGCGATCTCCTCTTCGTGGGCGGCCGCGACGAACACCTCGTCGACAAGTGTGATGGTCTCGTAGGTCTCGGGGACCTGGAATGCCACCACGTCAAGCAGGGGGCGTTCGACCCCGGCATGCACCGCCCGGAAGAACTCGGCGGTCTCCATCGTCGCCGCTGATGTCGGCGTCCCTGGGCTCAGCGACCGGAAGGCCCGAATGGCGTTGTCATTGAACGACGCCACGATCACGTCGTCGATCCGCCCGTGGGTGGCGAGTGTCTCAGCGAGGAGCGCCTCGTAGGGCTCGACCTCCGGGGCCGTGCGCTTGATGTCGAGGTTGAGGACGACGCCGGGGAAGCTTGAGAGCACCTCGGCCAGGGTCGCCACACAGAACCGTCGGTCGTCGGGAGCCCGACCTCGGAGCAGGTACTCCTTCGAGGGGCGGCCTGGCGTGACGTCGGCGCCTTCGATGAAGTGGAACGCGTTGTCGAGCTGCTCGATCTCGCCCATCGTGAGATCGCAGAGCGCACCGGCCCCATCGGTCGTGCGGTCCACCGTCTCATCGTGGCAGACGACCAGGACGCGGTCCTTGGTGGCGTGGACGTCGAGCTCGATCGCGGACGCTCCCACCGCCAGTGCCCTCTCGATGGCGTAGAGGGTGGACGACGGGGCCTCAAAGGAGCCGCCCTGGTGGGCGAAGTTCACCACCCCGCGGGTCAGCCAAGGGTTCTTGTCCATGGTGCTGTGTGGTCCCTTCCTCAGGGCTCGATCGAGGATCTGAGGGTCACCAAGGTGTTGTGCTCGACGAAGAATGCCAGGAACGGGACGAATCCCGAGCACACCATGGCGGCGATCCGGCCTGCGGAGGGGCGGAACTTGATCCCGACATCGATCACGGTCACGAGGTACAGCATGTAGAGCACACCGTGGATCGGGCTCACCACGTGCGCCATCCCTGACTTGTGGTTCACCCAGTCCTGGATGGCCGCATAGGTCAGGACCAAGAGGGCCGTTCCCACGATCCACGACATGATCTGGTAGCGACGAAGTGCTCCCTGCATCTCACTCTCCCTCTTGGTGTCGCCGGTCAGCCTTCGCTACCTCGGCGAGATGATCGTTGTAGGCCTTCAAGTCCTCGTCCTCTTCCTCGGGCCTCCGCTTCGCCCCCTGGGCAGCAGCTCGCTGCTCGGCCTCGTAGGCCTTGCGCTCTTCGCGCTCTTCGGGCGTCACAGGGTCAGTGTGCAAGAGGAGCCACCACGCCACGACCCCGCCAAGTGCGAATGCCGGCCACTCCACGGCATAGAGGTAGCTGAGCGGGTTGCCGTTGATCGCCCGGCTCGCCTGCCACCAGCCCGCGACCATGCAGCCGATCAGCCACGCCAGCATGACGACGTGCAGGACCATGGATCTGGGGGACAGCTAACGGGAGCGCACCTCACCAGCCTACCGAGCACCCCGGGAGGCAACGGTAGGTTGGATTCGTGAGCTCTCAGTCGCCTCCGATGCCCGATATGGGATCGGTGCAGATACCCGGACCGTTCCACTGGTCCGGGGTCAACGCCATGGCGTTCTCCTGGGTGATCTCGGCCACTCTCCTCGCCATCCTCGTCGTCTACCTGCTCGGCGCGCGCCGATTCGGCCGGCTCAAGGGCTCACCGTGGTCGATCCGCAGGACCATCTCGTTCGTCGCCGGCCTCGTCGTGGTCTTCGCCGCCACCCAGAGCGTCGTCGGCGTCTACGACATGACCCTGTTCACCGCCAACATGATCCAGCACCTGGCGCTGATCATGGTCGCCGCCGGCTTCTTCGCCATGGGGGCCCCGCTCGAGCTCGCCACGACGACCCTCCCCGGGCCTCCAGGGCGAGCGATCAACCGCGTGGTGAGCTCAACGCTCGGCGAGGTGATCGGTCACCCGATCTTCGGCTTCGCTGCCTACGCCTTCTTCATCCCGGCCACCCACCTGACGAGCATCTTCAACCTCATGTTGCAGCACATGTGGGTGCACCGCCTCGAGCAGATCGGCTTCCTGGCTATCGGCTACCTCTTCTGGCGGCCGGTCGTCGCCATCGAGCCGAGCCGCCACCGGCTCGCTCCGGGGCTTCGACTCGTCTACCTCGCGCTCGCCGTGCCGGTCGACACATTCACCGGTCTCGCTCTGGTGATGTCGGGCCACGTCCCGTTCGGCGCGTATGCCCAGATGCACCGCACGTGGGGGTCCTCGATCCTGAGCGACATCAAGACCGGCGGGGCGGTCATGTGGATCGGAGGCGACTTCCTGATGCTGCTGGCGATGATCCCGATCGCCTTCGTGTGGATGCGCGACGAGGAGAGCAAGACCGAGGAGCTCGATGCCCGGCTCGATGCAGAGCGGGAGGCCGCCGAGAGCTCAGAGCTCCAGGAGACCGAGAGCCTCGACACAGGCTGATCAGCCTGCCGGGCCATCTCCCTGCTCATCGAAGAGGCCGGCCTGCTCTGCGAGCGCCCGGAGGTCTCCCTGGGGCCGTGCACCGAGGTGACTGATGATCTCGGCGGCACACACCGCCGCCATCTTGGCGCTGCGCTCCGGGTCGAGTCCGTTGGTCAGGCCGTACAGGAACCCGGCAGCGAAGAGGTCTCCAGCTCCGTTCGTGTCGACCACGTTCGCCACCGGGACTGCGGGAACCTCGATCCGGCTGGCCGGCGTCACGACGACGCACCCCTGAGCACCCCGCGTCACCACCGAGAGGACGCCGGTCTCTTCAAGCGCATCGAGGGCGCGAGCGAGGGTCGAGACGCCGAAGAGCGTCTTGGCCTCGTCCTCGTTGGCGAAGAGCAGGTCAAGATCCGAGTTCAGCAGCTCGAGGAAGTCGCTCTTGTGGCGCTCGACGCAGAACGAGTCTGACAGCGACATCGCCACCGATCCGTCCGCTCCGTGGGTTGCCGAGATCGCCTGGCGCATCGCCTCCTTTGCGGGAGGAAGATCGAAGAGGTATCCCTCGAGATACGTGACCTTGGTCCGCTCAAGGAGCGCGTGGCCGACGTCACCGGGAGCGAACGTGTTGGCCACGCCGAGATGCGTTGCCATCGTGCGCTCGGCGTCCTCGGTGACCAGGACGAGGCATCGGCCGGTCCCGCCGTCTGTCCGGGGGTGGACCGACGCCTCGAAGTCCACCCCGCTCGCAGTGATGTCGTGCGTGAAGACGTCGCCCATCGCGTCAGGAGCGATCTTGCCGATGAATCCGGCCCGGCCTCCGAGGGCGGCCACGCCGGCAACCGTGTTGGCCGCCGAGCCCCCCGAGACCTCGATGCTCGAAGGCATCGACGCGTAGATCGCCTCGGCTCGGTCGAGGTCGACGAGGGTCATGGCGCCCTTGATCAGCCCGAGTCGCTCGAGCAGCCCCTCGTCGGCCCGCGCGATGACATCGACGAGCGGAGAGCCGATGCCGACCACGTCCAAGAGATCAGGAAGGGGCTTGGTGGTCAGCGTCACGGGAGTCGGCGAATCGGTCACGATCTCAGGCTATGTGGTCCCGCCGGTAGCCTCGGCAGATGGCTTCTTCGACCCACGACCCCTATCGCCTGAACGACGACGTCCTTCCGAGGGCGTACCGTCTTGTCCTCGAGCCCGACCTTGAGGCAGCAGTCTTCGCCGGGTCGGTGGAGATCGACGTCGAGATCACCTCCCCGGTCTCCGAGATCGTGCTGAACGCTCTCGATCTTGAGATCTCCTCGGCGACACTCACCTTCTCGGGGGGGACATCGGTCATCTGTGACGTCGCCCTCGACGCCGAGACCGAGCGAGCCACCCTCACAGGCGGAGTCGAGCTCCCCGTCGGTCCCGCCACCG
Source organism: Acidimicrobiales bacterium (assembly GCA_017883125.1). GTDB lineage: Bacteria > Actinomycetota > Acidimicrobiia > Acidimicrobiales > RAAP-2 > CAIUMH01. Next base: position 1,311 of record JADGOD010000051.1, on the reverse strand, counting down.
TGACCCTGACCTTCACCGGCGTTCTCAACGACCAGCTCGTTGGCTTCTACCGATCGACGTTCGTCGACCCCGACGGGGTGACCCGCACGATCGCCACGACCCAGATGGAGTCGACCGACGCCCGTCGAGTGTTCCCGTGCTTCGATGAGCCAGCCAAGAAGGCGACCTTCGAGATCTCCCTGGTGGTCGATGACGGCCTGGCCGCCTACTCGAACAGCCCGGAGACCTCGGTCGAGCACCTTGGGAACGGCAAGCGCCTGGTGCGCTTCTCCCCCACCATGGTGATGTCGTCCTACCTCGTCGCCTTCGTGGTGGGGCCATTCGAGGCCACCGACGAGATCGACGTCGATGGCGTCCCGGTCCGAGTCATCTACCCGCCGGGGAAGGCCGACCTCGCACCCTTCGCCCTCGAGGTGGCGGCCCACAGCCTTCGGTACTTCACGAAGTACTTCGGGATCCCCTACCCCGGTGACAAGGTCGACCTCGTCGCCATCCCTGACTTCGCCTTCGGAGCCATGGAGAACCTCGGTTGCATCACCTTCCGGGAGACCGCCCTACTCGTCGATCCCAGCACCGCCTCGCGCCTCGAGGTCGAGCGCGTCGTCGACGTGATCGCCCACGAGCTCGCCCACATGTGGTTCGGCGACCTCGTGACGATGGGCTGGTGGGAGGGGATCTGGCTGAACGAGGCCTTCGCCACCTTCATGGAGATCAAGTGCACCGATGACTTCCGACCGCAGTGGCAGCGCTGGGTCAGCTTCGGAACCAGCCGCGAGGCGGCGATGGCCATCGACGGCCTGCACTCGACCCGCCCCATCGAGTTCGACGTGGTCTCGCCCGCAGATGCCCGGGGGATGTTCGACGTCTTGACGTACGAGAAGGGCGGGAGCGTCCTGCGCATGCTCGAGCAGTACCTGGGCGAGGAGGTCTTCCGCACCGGCATCGGTCGATACCTGACCACCCACGCCTATGCGAACACGGTGACGACGGACCTGTGGGCCGCCCTCGAGGAGGCCTCGGGTGAGCCCGTCGGCGAGATCATGGACACCTGGATCCTCCAGGGAGGCCATCCCCTCCTACGCGTCGACTCGGGGTCGGTCACCCAATCACCCTTCGCCTACTCCACCACTGAGGGGCCCAGCTCGATCGGGACCTCATGGCAGGTCCCCCTGCTGACCCGCCCGCTGGACGGGGGCGACGTGAGCCGACAGATCCTCGGATCCGATCCCGTCTCGATCACGCCGGGCACCCTGGTCAACGCCGGAGGCTGGGGCGTCTACCGCACCGCTTACGGGGCCCAGGAGCTCTCGG
>JADGOD010000050.1 GCA_017883125.1 Acidimicrobiales bacterium | reverse complement strand
GTCGTGATGGACTCCTCGACCTGCATGGTGCGCGCCGCATGGCGGATCACCAAGTTCTTCTCACGTGAGTCGTGCGGTCAGTGCACGCCGTGCCGCGAGGGCTCTGGGTGGCTCGAGCGCATCTTGTACCGGCTCGAGCACGGACAGGGCCGGATCGAGGACCTCGACCTGCTGCTCGACGTCTGCGACAACCTCGCCCCGGGACTCACCTGGCCGCCGCAGCAGACCACCATCTGCGTGCTCGGGCCGTCGGTCCCGTCGTCGATCCACTCTGCGATCTCGAGGTTCCGCGATGAGTTCCTTGCCCACATCACCCAAGGGGGATGCCCTCATGGCTGAGCAATCCGCCGAGTCGACGAAGGTCACCATCATGTTGGACGGCCGCGAGGTCGTCGCCGAGAAGGGCGAGATGGTCATCGCCGCCGCCGAGCGCGCCGGGACCTACATCCCACGCTTCTGCTACCACCCGCGCATGGAGCCGGTGGGCGTGTGCCGGATGTGCCTCGTGGAGGTCGACGGCCCCCGCGGTGCGACGCTCCAGCCGGCCTGCTTCATCAGTGCCTCCGACGGCCTCGTCGTCATCACCGAGTCCGACAAGGTCAAGAAGGCTCAGGACGGGGTCCTCGAGCTACTCCTGACCAACCACCCCCTCGACTGCCCGGTCTGCGACAAGGGCGGCGAGTGCCCTCTCCAGGACCAGACCCTCGCTCACGGCCCGGGCGAGACCCGCTTCGTCGAGGAGAAGCGCCACTTCGCCAAGCCGATCCCGATCTCGGAGCTCGTGCTCCTCGACCGTGAGCGCTGCATCCAGTGCAGCCGCTGCACCCGGTTCGCCGACGAGGTCGCCGGTGAGGCGCTGATCGACTTCGCCGGCCGCGGCGACAAGGTCGAGGTCGCGATCTTCCCCGGGGAGCCGTTCAGCTCCTACTTCTCGGGCAACACCGTGCAGATCTGCCCCGTCGGTGCGCTGACCGCCACGCCGTACCGGTTCGCCGCTCGACCGTGGGACCTCGAGCAGGTCGAGTCGACCTGCACCGGCTGCTCGGTCGGCTGCCGGGTGGCGGTCCAGTCGTCTGCCGGTCGTCTCACCCGCCTCCTCGGCGTCGACAGCGATCCGGTGAACCACAGCTGGCTGTGCGACAAGGGGCGCTTCTCCTTCGAGTCGACCAACGGCCTCGACGACGGAGGCGATGAGCTCTCCGTCACCGATGCCCGCCGACGCATCAGCGAGCCGATGGTCCGCAAGGACGGCGAGCTCACCGCGGTGAGCTGGGGCGAGGCCCTCTCTGCGACCGCGACGATCCTGGCCTCCGCCACCAAGAGCGGCCCCCTCGGCGTCGGAGCGATCGGGGGAGCGCAGCTGACGAACGAGGGTGCGTACGCATGGGCGGCGCTGCTCAAGGGCGTCCTCGGCACCGACTCGATCGACGCTCAGCTCGGCGATGGGCTCGATGCCCTCCACGTCCTCGCGCTTCCCCGTGCCACGATCGACGAGGCGGCGAGCGCCTCGACGATCATCGTGCTCGCCGGCGATCTGCGCGAGGAGCTCCCCGTCCTCTTCCTCCGGCTGCGCACCGCGGTCACCTCGGGGACCAGCTCGCTGATCGACCTCGGTCCCCGCAGCTCGGCGATCAGCGACCTCGCCGCCGTCCGCCTCCCGGCACGGCCCGGAGACTCCGCGGTGATCGCCAGGGCGCTCACCGGGGACGACGCGGCGCTCACCTACGTCAAGGCGCACGCCGAGGGTAGGACCTTCAGCGATGACGGCCTGATCGAGGCCCGACGTCTCATCGGCGCCGACGGCGAAGGGGTCGTGGTCGTCCTCGGTCGTCCCTCGGTGGCGGAGGACTCGTGCTTCGCCGAGGCCGCCGCTCGGACCCTGCACGCCGCCTTCCCGAAGATCACCTTCCTTTCCGCCCTCCGCCGGGCCAACGTCCTCGGCGCTCTCGACATGGGGCTCACCCCGGGGTTCCTCCCGGGCCGCACGACGATCGATGCGCCGAGTGCGACGCTGAGCGCGACCTGGCCGACGAGGCCGTCGACCCGGGGCCGGACCACCCTCGAGCAGCTCGCCGCGTTGGCGGACGGCTCGCAGAAGGCGCTCGTGCTCCTCGGAGCCGATCCGCTCGTCGACGTCCCCGACGCCACCCTCGTCGACCGTGCGCTGCGTGCTTCGGCGCCGATCGTCGCCGTCACCGGCCACGGCAGCCCCGTCCTCGACCACGCCGCCGTCGTGCTCCCGGCCGCGGTGGCCCACGAGCGTGGCGGCACGACCACCAACATCGAGGGGCGCGTCTCTCGTCTCGGACAGAAGGTCGTCCCCCCGGGTCTGGCGTGGTCCGACTGGATGATCGCCGCCGAGCTGGCCGCCGAGCTCGGATCTGATCTCGGGATGGCGACCATCGCGCAGGTCACCGATCAGATCGCACGGGTCGCTCCCAGCCACGCCGGCCTCGACGCTGCGCTCATCGAGAGCGCCGCAGCCGTTGACGGGATCCTCGCCCCGCTGAGCCGCCATCAGGCGACCACCGGCGGTCGCTTGACCGACCCCGTGGCCGTCCCGGGCCTGGCCGGCGTCACGACGATCGGCCTCGGGGCCTTCACCGGCTCGGTGCGTGTCTCGGAGCCGACGACCGAGCCCTCCGGCCAAGGCGTCCCGGCGCTGACGGGGGGGTCGTTCATCGGGGCCGAGATCCCCGATCCGCCGGCCGCCGACAACTACTCGCTGCGACTCGTGGCCACCCGGACCCTCTACGACCTCGGCACGCTCGTCGGCGCCTCGCCGTCACTGGCGTCGCTGCGCAAGACGGCCGTCGCACGAGCCAACCCCTACGACCTCGACCGCCTCGGCGTGACCACAGGGGACCAGGTCCGAGTCCGCTCGGCGAACGCCAGCTTCATCGTCGAGGTCGACGCAGACGACGGCGTGCTGCGCGGGACCCTGGCGCTCGAGACCAACCTGGCGACAGGTTCGGCGGCGGGCGCGTCCATGGTCTCGGCCCTCGTCGACTCGGCCAGCCGGGTGACCGACGTCCGGATGGAGTCTCTATGAGCGGGAACTACCTCCTCACCGCCGCGGGCGATCCGCTCTACGCCGGAGGCGTCGACTGGGCCGTCGTGATCATCGCGCTGATCAAGGTCCTGGTCGCCTTCGGGGCGCTCATGGGTGCGGTCACCATGATGATCTGGTTCGAGCGCAAGGTGATCTCTGACATGCAGAGCCGGATCGGGCCGGACCGCGCCGGTCCCTGGGGGATCCTCCAGTCGCTGGCCGACGGCATCAAGCTCTTCTTCAAGGAAGACCTCATCCCCGACCAGGCCGACCGCTTCGTCTTCAAGCTCGCCCCCTATCTCTCGGTCGTGCCGGCCCTCCTGGTCTTCACGGTGATCCCCATCGGCGGCGCCGTCACGGTGGCGGGGCACACCTTCGAGCTCCAGGTGGCCGATCCTCCGATCGGGATCCTGCTCGTGCTCGCCATGTCGGCGATCGGGGTCTACGGGATCCTGCTGGCGGGTTGGTCGTCGGGGTCGAAGTACCCGCTGATGAGCGCGGTGCGAGCCTCGGCCCAGATGATCAGCTACGAGGCCGCGCTCGGGATGACCGTGGTGACGGTCGTGCTGGTGACCGGGTCGCTCTCCACCGACACGATCGTGTCCTCCCAGTCCGGAGGCATCATGCACTGGAACGTGCTGCGCCTCGGCGTCGTCCCGTTCGTGCTCTTCATGATCGCCGTGGTGGCCGAGACCAACCGGCCTCCCTTCGACGTCGTCGAGGCAGAGTCCGAGCTGGTCGGTGGGTTCAACACCGAGTACTCCTCGATCCGCTTCGCGATGTTCTACCTGGCGGAGTTCATGAACACCATCACGATGTCGGCCGTGATGGTGACGCTGTTCTTCGGTGGCCCCAACGGTCCGGTGCCGAACATCGCCCACCTCCGGTGGCTGTTCCCGATCCTCTGGTTCCTGCTCAAGACGGTGATCTTCCTCTACGTCTTCGTCTGGCTCCGCGGTGCGCTGCCCCGACTCCGCTACGACAGGCTGATGGATCTCGGATGGAAGCGGCTGATCCCGGCCTCGCTGGCCTGGCTACTCCTCGTCGCCGGGTTCCTGATCTCTGCCTGGTGGGGCGTCGCCATGGCGGGCGCCGTCATCCTCGCAGCGATGGTGCTCAACCGCAGCTTCCAGCTCGGCAGCGAGCTCGAGATCAACGACCGCGCCGTGCTACCACCGGTGGGGCGCCGACCGCTTTCCCCGAAGCTCCTGCGCGACAGCACCGACGGTGAGGAGAGCGACTGATGAGCGCCAAGAAACGTCTCAAGTCAGAGCTCAGCTTCTTCGGCGGCTTCATCATCACGGGAAGGCACCTGACCCGACCCAGGGTCACCCGTCGGTACCCCGACGAGAAGAAGCCCAAGCAGCCCCGTCAGCACGGTCGCCACGTCCTGAACCGCTACGAGGACGGCATGGAGAAGTGCATCGGCTGCGAGCTGTGCGCTGGTGTCTGCCCGGCCGACTGCATCTACGTGCGCGGCCTGGACAACCCGCCGGACCACCCGGTCTCGCCCGGTGAGCGCTACGGCTACGTCTACGAGATCAACTACCTGCGCTGCATCCACTGCGACCTGTGCGTTGAGGCGTGCCCGACCGAGGCCATCACCGAGTCGAAGCTCTTCGAGTTCTCGTTCACCAACCGCAACGACGCCATCTACACCAAGTCCGAGCTGGTGGTCGACGACGACGGCATGCCGAAGAAGCTCCCCTGGGAGGACTGGCGCGAGGGCGACGACCTGCTCACCTCCGGGTGGATGCGGGCGACCGCTCCGTCTGGCGCCGCCGACTTCGAGGGCGAGGTGCAGTGGTCCGGTGAGCTCGGCTACGGAGTCCGTGCCCCCGAAGCCGGCCAGTCGGACAACCGGGACGACGAGGCCACCGGGACCAAGGCGCTGCGCGACATCCTCGAGCCCCACCTCCTCGACGGCGACATCCCCGCGGCCCACAAGGGGATGCGGGGCCGGGTCTGGCGTGCCCAGACCAGCGCGGCCAGGCACAAGGTGAAGCTCGAGGCGATGCGCCAGCGGCGCAAGGATGCCAAGGCAGCGAAGCGAGGTGAGCAGTGAGCACGATCTCGCTTCTCGCGTCCTCCGCCACCCTGCCTGACCTCTTCGTCTTCATCGCCGGCGCGCTCATGATCGTCGGCGGCGCAGTCGGGGTGATCGTGATGAGGAACCCGGTGCACTCCGCTCTCTCGCTGATCCTCACGCTCTTCGGCATCGCGGTGCTCTTCATCGAGCAGCAGGCGAACTTCCTCGCCGCGGTCCAGGTCATCGTCTACGCCGGTGCGATCGTGGTGCTGTTCCTCTTCGTGATCATGTTCCTGGGCGTGGATCGCAACGAGGAGTTCTCCCATGAGCCGCTGGCCGGGCAGCGGATCCTTGCGGTCCTGCTGGTCCTGATCGTGGTGGCGTCGATCATCGCCCTCGGCAGCGAGGCCCACTGGACCGGAGGTGCCCACCACGTGGTCGGCCCGACGGCCGGCCCGTACGACAACATCAATGCGCTCGGCAGGGCCATCTTCACGACCTACCTCTTCGCCTTCGAGGCGACAGCGGCGCTGTTGATCATCGCCGTGGTCGGAGCCGTGGTGCTCGCCCGCCGGTCCGGATCGACCACCTCGGACGAGGCGCTCCCCACCGGCGAGCCCGGGTTCGACCCTGAGACCGAGGAGGTCGATCGATGAGCATCCCGAGCTCCTGGTATCTCGTGCTCTCCGCCGTGCTCTTCGGGATCGGCGCGCTCGGTCTCCTGGTGCGCCGCAACGTGCTGGTGATGTTCATGTGCATCGAGCTGATGCTCAACGCGGCGAACCTCACCTTCGTGACGTTCTCCCGCACCTTGGGTGACATCGGCGGCCAAGCCGACGTCTTCTTCGTCCTGGTCGTGGCTGCCGCCGAGGTGGTCGTCGGCCTCGGCATCGTCGTGGCCATCTTCCGGCGCCGCTCGACAGCGGTCGTCGACGATCTCTCGAGCATGAAGGGCTGATTGAGGATGATCCACGCAGCCGCCTTCATCCCCCTGTTCCCCCTTCTGGGCTTCCTGATCCTGGTCAGCGTCGGTCACCGGATCGGCGAGCGGGCCTCGGGCATCATCGGGACCGCCGCGGTCGCCCTGGCCTTCGCCGCCGCCGTCGTGACCTGGCTGGGCCTGATCGAGCGGAACCACCGGGAGGTCACCCAGACCCTCTTCACCTGGCTCCCCGTCGGATCGCTCCAGGTCAAGGCAGCGCTCCTCGTCGATCCGCTCTCGATCACGATGTGCCTCTTCGTCACCGGCATCTCCGCGTTGATCCATCTCTACTCAATGGGCTACATGCACGCCGAGAAGGACTACCGCAAGTTCTTCTTGTACCT
>JADGOD010000049.1 GCA_017883125.1 Acidimicrobiales bacterium | reverse complement strand
GGTCCTTGCGCTGACCCTTGGGCTGCTCACCTCTCTCGGTACCGCCACGGTCTGGGACGTCTTCGTCATGGCCTTCCTCCTCGGCATCGTCAACGTCTTCGACAACCCCGCTCGCCAGGCGTTCGTCCAGGAGATGGTCGGGCGCGAGCTCCTGCCGAACGCGGTGAGTCTGAACAGCGTGCTGATCAACGCTGGCCGGGTCATCGGTCCTGCCATCGGAGGCCTGGTCATCGCCACCCTGGGTCTCTCGGCGTGCTTCTTCGTCAACGCCGCCTCCTTCGTGGCCGTCATCGTCGCCCTGTCCCTGATGGACGCTTCCGAGCTCCAGCCGATCAAGACTGTGGCGAGGCAGAGGGGCCAGGTGCGCGCGGGGTTCCGGTACGCCTTCGGCCACAAGGAGATCCGCTCGATCCTCCTCGCGGTCGGGGTGGTCGGGATCTTCGCCTTCAACTTCGCCGTCTCGATCCCGCTGCTGGTCAGGAGCACCTTCGGCGGGGATGCGGGGACCTACGGCATCTTCATGGCTGCGATGGGGGTCGGGGCCATCCTGGGAGGTCTCTTCGTGGCCCACCGGTCCCGTCCCTCGTCGGGACTGCTCTCGGTGCTCTGCCTCATCTTCGGGCTCCTCGTGGCCGGCTTGGCGCTCTCACCGAACGAGACCGTGGCGCTCATCATCATCGTCCCGATGGGTGCAGCGTCGATCGCGTTCATCTCGACGGCCAACGCCACGCTGCAGCTGCTCACGGCCGAGGAGATGCGCGGCCGCGTCATGGCGATCTACGCGATCGCCTTCTTGGGATCGACGCCGATCGGCGCTCCCCTGATCGGAGCGATCTGCGCGGCGTCCACGCCGCGGGTCGGGCTTGGGGTTGGAGCCGCGGCCACGATCCTGGCGGCCGGTGCGCTCATCTACGTCGCCCTCCGGGAGATGCACTCTCCCGTCGAGATCGACGCCAGCTAAGCCTTGGTGACCTTGGGCTCCTTCGGAAGGCCGAGGGCCCTCTCGCTGATGATGTTCCGCTGGATCTCCGCGGCCCCACCCCAGATGGTCTCGGATCGGGAGAAGAAGAACGATGCCTGGATGTCCGAGATCGGGTAGTCGTCGCGACCTCGGCGGTGCTCGGGGGGGCGTGCTTCGGCCTCCTCGCCTCCCTTGAGCACCTGGCCTTCGAGACCCAGGATGTCGATCGCCAGGTTCATCGTGCGCTTGTGGCTCTCGGACCAGAACATCTTGTTGCAGGCGCTGAGCTTCGCGGTGTGGTGGGTCCCGTTGAGCGAGTCGGTCAGCGAGCGGTATCCATTGATCTGCATGATCTTGATGTCCTGCCACGAACGGACCAGGTCTTGGCGAACGACAGCGTGGGAGCCCTTCCCGTTGGACCGGGCGATGTCGACGATGCGCTCCCACTCCTTCAAGAACCGTCGGAAGCCTGTGGTCGCCGACGAGCCACGCTCGAATCCGAGGGTGGTCATCGCCACCTTCCACCCGTTGTTCACCCCACCGACGACGTTGGCCTTCGGGCAGCGGACATTCTCGAAGAAGACCTCGTTGAACTCGGCGGTCCCGTCGAGCTGCTGGATGGGGCGGACCTCGATGCCGGCCTGCTTCATCGGAACGAGCAGGTAGCTGATCCCCGAGTGCTGCGGGGCATCGGGGTCAGTTCGGGCGAGCAGGAAGACGTAGTCGGCGTACTGGGCCTGGGTGGTCCAGACCTTCTGGCCGTTGATGACCCACTCGTCGCCGTCGAGCTCGGCCTTGGTGGCGAGAGAGGCGAGGTCGCTGCCGGCGTTCGGCTCGGAGAAGCCCTGGCACCAGGAGATCTCACCTTTGAGGATGCCCGGGATGAACTGGTGCTTCTGCTCCTCGGTGCCCCACTGGAGGATCGTCGGACCCACCAGGGTGTCGCCGAAGAAGTCGGCGCGCAGCGGGGCTCCGGCATTCGCGAACTCCTCGTTGAGGACGACCTGTTGGAGGAGCGAGAGGCCCTTGCCGCCGTACTCCTTCGGCCAGCTGGCACAGATCCACCCACCGCCGTAGAGCTTCTCCACCCACGCTTCGTTGAAGTCCCTCCGCTCGGCGGGGGTCATCGAGAACCCTTCGTCGAACCAATCCGCTGGGAGGTTGTCGAGCAGCCACTGACGGATCTCTCCTCGGAACTCTTCTGCCTCAGGGGGGTAGCTCAGGTCCATGCCCGTGAGCGTAGCGAGTCTGGCGATCGTTATCCTCAAGCAGGTCCCCGTTTGCGTCCCCGGTCTGGACGGGGGACGATGGATAGCCGCCAGACCGGCTGAGAAGGAGCCATTGGTGCCCAAGTCCCCCCGTCAGCTCTACAACGAGACCAAGGCCTCCTGGGCTCGCACCCGCCAGATCGAGATCCCCGCTCGCATCGCGCCACGGCCCGCTGAGCCCGGTGGCCTTCGGATCGCGTTCCTCATCTACCGAGGGAATCCTCGCTGCGGGGGCCAGGGCGTCTACACGCGCCATCTGACCCGTGAGCTGGTGAAGCTCGGGCACAGCGTCGAGGTGTTCGCCGGTCCCCCGTGGCCGGATCTCGACGAGGGAGTGGGGTTCACGCCCGTGGCGGGCCTCGACCTGTACCGTGACCCCGACCCGTTCCGGATCCCACACCCCAGCGAGATCCGCTCGCTGGCCGACGTCCAGGAGTTCGGCACGATGATGAGCGCAGGCTTCGGTGAGCCCCTGGCGTTCTCCACCAGGATCCGGCCGATCTTGAACGCCCGAAGGGCGGACTTCGACTTGATCCACGACAACCAGTGCCTCGGGACGGGGATCCTCGCTCTCGAGAAGGACGGGTGGCCGCTCCTCGAGACGCTCCACCACCCGATCACCGTGGACCGCTCGATCGCCCTCGATCACGCCCCGAACGCCTATCGGCGATTCACGACCAAGCGGTGGTTCGGCTTCCTGCGTATGCAGGTGCGCGTGGCGCGCCAGCTCCCGGCCATCGTGACCGTCTCGGCGAACTCGGCGATCGACATCAACGCTCAGATGGATGTGCCACTCGAGAAGATGACGGTCGTCCCGGTCGGCGTCGATCCGGACGTCTTCCGTCCCTATCCCGACGTGACCCCCGTCAAGGGCCGCATCATGGTCACCTCGTCCTCGGACGTGCCGATGAAGGGCCTCGTCCCGCTCCTCGAGGCGGTGGCCAAGCTCCGCACCGAGCGCGAGATCGAGCTGGTCGTCATCGGCAAGCCGCAGCCCAAGGGTCGGGTCGCGAAGACCATGGAGCGCCTCGGGCTCAACGACATCGTCACCACCGTGTCGGGAGTGACCGACGAGGAGCTCGCCCGGCTCTACGGGGAAGCCGAGGTAGCGGTGGTCCCCTCGCTCTACGAGGGGTTCTCCCTGCCGGCGATCGAGGCGATGAGCTGTGCGGTCGCCGTCGTGGCCACGACCGGCGGTGCGCTTCCCGAGGTGGTGGGCACCGACGGAGAGACCGGTCTCTTGGTGACCCCGGACGACCCTGAGGCTCTGGTCGGTGCAATCCGTCGCCTGCTGGACGACCCAGAGCTCCGTCGACGGCTGGGTGATGCGGGACGCGAGCGAGTGGTTCACCGGTTCACGTGGCAGGTGACGGCCAAGGGAACGGCGGCCTGCTACGAGGCGATCATGGCGGGAAAGCCCCTCCCACAAGCGGTGGCCTTCGACTGATGCTGACCGCCAACTACGACACGCTGGGCGTCACGCCTGGAGATCTGGTCCTCGATCTGGGCTGCGGCTTCGGCCGCCATGCCTATGAGTTCGCCCGTCGTGGAGCGTCGATCGTGGCGCTCGACGCCGGGGCCGAGGAGGTCGCCCAGGTCCGGGCCACGTTCGGGGCCATGGCTGACGCCGGGGAGATCGACCTTGCCACGACCCGGATCGGCACCGTGCGGGGCGACGCCCTGCATCTCCCCTTCGCTGACGGGACCTTCGATCGGGTGATCTGCTCGGAGGTGCTCGAGCACATCCCCGACGACGAAAGAGCGATGTCCGAGCTGGCCAGGGTGCTGAGCCCTGGCGGGACGATGGCGATCACCGTGCCGCGATTCGGACCTGAGTTCATCAACTGGGCGCTCTCTGAGGAGTACTACGACACCCCCGGAGGACATGTCCGCATGTATCGGCGCTCGACGCTGCTCTCGCGGCTGGCGGGTGCGGGGCTCACCCCCTACACCAGCCATCATGCTCACGGTCTCCACAGTCCGTACTGGTGGCTCAAGTGCGCCGTCGGACCCCAGAACGACGAGAACCGATTCGTCAAGGCGTACCACCGCCTCCTCGTCTGGGACATCGTGAAGGGTCCCCACGTCACCAAGATCGCTGAGCGGGTGCTCTCTCCGATCATCGGGAAGAGCTTCGTGGTCTATCTCACCAAGACCCCGGTCAGCACGGTGGCGGAGGCGGCGGCCTGATGGTCAACCGACTCGGGGTGCTCCCCGAGGTCCCGGGCATCCTGACGGCGGCGGAGATCGACCTGACGGCGCAGAGCCTGGTGGAACTTCAGCGCCCCAACGGGATGATCCCGTGGTTCGACGGGGGCCATGCGGACGCATGGAACCACGTGGAAGCAGCGATGGCGCTGTCGGTCTGTGGCCGGATCAAGGAAGCCGAGGCCGCGTACGACTGGCTGGTGGCGACGCAGCTGGGTGACGGGAGCTGGTTCAACTACTACCTCGACCACACCATCGAGCACACCCGGCTCGACACCAACGTCTGCGCCTATGTGGCCGCCGGGCTGTGGCACCACTTCCTGATCACCGATGATGCCGAGTTCCTGCGTCGGAACTTCTCGATGATGGAGGCAGCGATCGGCTTCGTGCTCCGCTGGCAGATGCCCGATGGTTCGGTCCGCTGGTCGTTGAACCCCAATGGCATCCCGGAGCACTACGCGCTGCTGACGGGATCGTCATCGATCTACCACTCGCTGCGGTGCGCCGTGGCGGTCGCCGAGCGGCTCGGCGAGCACCGCCTCGAGTGGGAGCTGGCCGCGGGTCGACTGGGCCACTCCGTCGCCCACCACCCAGGAGCGTTCGCCCCCAAGAACGAGTTCGCCATGGACTGGTACTACCCGATCCTGGCTGGTGCTGTTGAAGGTGACGCCGGACGCTCTCGGATCGAGGACCATTGGGACGAGTTCGTCATGCACGGCCTCGGCGTGCGGTGCGTCTCGACGTCGGACTGGGTGACGGCCGCCGAGACCGCAGAGTGCGTCATCGCCCTGGATGCACTTGGTATGAGGGATGAGGCTGTCGAGCTCTTCGAGGTCGCCCAAGGCCATCGCCTCATGGACGGCTCGTACTACACCGGCATGGCCCACCCCGAGTTCGAGACCTTTCCTGGGCACGAGACGACGAGCTACACCGCGGCGGCGATCATCCTCGCCGCAGATGCCCTGAGCTCGACCTCGCCAGCAGCAGGCCTCTTCCGAGGCGAGACGCTGATGAGCACCGTCGACCTCGCCGGACCCCGATGCGAGGAGCGCGGCGGCTCCTGCACGGCCCGCTAGATCCGCTCGAGGACCCGCAGGCTTCCGGTAGCGGACAGCTCGGTGAAGCGACCAGAGCCGAGAGCGTCGCAGTAGATCTCATACGGCGGCCGTCCGCCGTCGGCAGGGTTCTCGAAGACGTCGTGGATGACGAGGAGCCCATGTGGCTCGATGAACGGCGTCCACCCCCGGTAGTCGGCCCATGCCGGATCTTCGCCGTGGCCACCGTCGATGAAGCACAGCGACAGAGGTGTCGACCAGTGTGCGGCCACGGTGGGCGAGTCACCGACGACGCCGATGACCACTCGCTCGAGGTCGGCACCAGAGATCGCTCGCTGCCAGTGCGGGAG
>JADGOD010000048.1 GCA_017883125.1 Acidimicrobiales bacterium | reverse complement strand
TGAGGAGGGGTGGAACCAGATCTCCGATGACGCTGTCTTCGCCGTCTTCGTCGGAGAGATGCCACGCGCTGCCGAGCTTCCAAGATCCAGGTGACCTCGCCGGAGTCCGCTCCGCGAGCGAAGTTCTATCCCCAGATCCAACCATGCTCACTGCTGCTGAGTGGTTGGGCCCTGACGGCTGCTCGATCGGAATCCTGAGGCCGACGGAGGTGCTCTCTGTGCTGAGAGCCGTGCCCCGGACACACGAGATCCCTGTCGTGATCATGTTTCCGGATGCGAGGCCGAAGACCATCAAGCGCCTTCTGGCGGGAGGTGCACGCCGGTACCTCACCGAGCCGATCGACGTGCGACGGCCCAGTGGATTGAGCCTCGTCCCGACGGCCGACACCGCGGCTCCTGAGTGCGCGAGCATGAAGGAAGGAGCCAGAGAGGCGTTCCGGGAAGAGAGGCTCAGTCATGGGATTCATGGACAAGATGAAGGAGCAGGCGGCGGTCGTCACTGCGGCGGCGAAGGACGCAGCTCAGAAGGGCCAGGCCAAGGTCGATGCGGTTCAGGCGAAGCGGGCTGCTGACGGCGTCCTGCGGAAGCTCGGGTTGGCCGTCTACCTCCAGCGGACCGACCGGGGCGGCGATGCGACCGAGGCCGTCGTGGAGGATTCGATCAGCTCGCTCAAGGAGTACGAGGCTGAGTACGGTGAGATCACCGAATCGGAGGAGAGCGACGAGGACTGAGCGGCTCTCCCATCGAGGCGACCTGGAGAGCGTCCGATCGTGGGGGGCACCTCCACCCAGGGGCCGGGAGGAGCCGGAAGGTCGTCATCAGCGTCCGGCTCGGCTCGATCGCCCAGGGCTCAGCGCGTTGACGACGTTCCACCGAAGGGCACCCGCAAAGTCACGGACCCGCTCTGAGGCCGTGTAGTCGCGCCTCAGCTTGGATGCCTCAAGTGCTGCTTCGAAGTCGTTGTTCGCCCGAAGCAGCTCGACGGAGAAGTCCCGGCGCATCGGCCCGGCGGACTCGTACCCGAACGACCGATACCAGCGCGGCATCAGCGGCTTGTAGAGACGCACCCGCTCGTGGAGGCCGCTCGAGTGCGACATCGGATTCTTGTGGCGGGCGAGAATGTACTCGGGCAGCTCATCTTTGAACGCCTCGCGCAGGATCCACTTCTCATAGCCGTCTCTGACCTTCAGCGAGAGTGGGATCCTCATCGAGAGCAGGAGCATGTCGAGGTCGAGGTAGGGGACACGGGCCTCGACGCTCTGGCCCATCGACGTCCGGTCCACCCGTTGGAGCTCGGTTCGAGAGAGCTGGCCGATCTTGTGGAGGAACAGGCGGCGGGCGGCGGCGGCGTCGACGTCCCGGTACATGTCATAGCCACCGAAGAGCTCGTCCGACCCATCTCCGGTCAGCACCACCTTGATGCCCTCGCCATGGACTGCCTCGAACACCTCCATCGAGACGACGGCATTTATGGCGTCCCCGTACTCGGTCGCCTCCGAGACCCGGAGGGCCTCCTTGACCTCGGAACGGCCGATCGAACGGGGTTGGATCTCTCGGACCACGTGGCGGATGCCGAGATCGGCGGCCAACCGGCGGGCGTACTCCAAGTCCTCGCTGCCCGGGGCGCCGACGGTGAATGCGACGCACTCCGGATGGAGTCGGGCCACCTGGGTGGCCACCAGTGAGGAGTCGAGGCCGCCCGAGAGGATCACCCCAACAGGCAGATCGGTGTCAACACGCCGCTCCACGGCGGTCAGATACGTGGAGCGGAGCACAGAGATGGCCTCGTCGGCATCCATCAGCATCGACTCGCCCTCTCCGAGGCGCAGGAGGTCGATGTAGGGGTGCAGCGCGGCGTCGTCATTCGGCGAAGCTGATCCGCAATGACCCGGCGGGACCTCATGGATCGCCAGGCCCAGATGGCTCAGGGCCTTGATCTCCGAGGCCACATAGAGCCGGCCTGATCCCCGGGCCCAATACAGGGGCTTGACGCCCGCCGGGTCCCGGGCTACGAAGACCGACTGCGTGGCGTGGTCGAACACCGCGAACGCGAACTCTCCGCGGAACTCCAACAGGGCTTGCTCGCCCCAGCTGAGGAACGCCTCGAGGACGACCTCGGTGTCGCTCTCGGAGCGCAGAACCCCGCCCTCACCGATGAGACGCGCTCGCAGATCGGCGAAGTTGAAGATCTCGCCGTTGTAGCAGAGCGAGTAACGACCAGATCCGTCACGCCAAGGTTGCACCGCTCGCTCTCGGTCCACGATCTTCAGGCGCGACGTTGCGAGCAGATAGCGATCGCCTCGCTCCTCCTCGAGCGACTCGCCGCGGGGCTCGATGCCGGCGATCATCACGCCAAAATGGCTCCGGTCGCCATCGCCCAGCTGCTCTCCAAGAAGGAGAGCGATTCCGCACATCTCAGATCTCCTCAGCCGGCGCCGAGGGCGGCGTAGTGCTCGACGTACGCCGGATTCAAGCACACGTGCCAGGCGCGCCCCTCATCGATGACGTTGAGGACACCCTGGTCGAGGTAGCCCAGCAGGACGTCTTTGAGAATCGCATCGGCCCTGAATCGCTCGAACCACTCCACCTCGATGTCGGCCGCCCAACCTCGACAGTGGGCGCTCGGCGAAAGGGCGGAGAATCCAAGGGAGCGGAGCCGGACCTGGTGCTCGATGGTCCGGGTGATGCTCGTCACGCGGATCGGAGGCGTGCCTTTCGGCGCCTTCTCCTTCGTGATGCCAGCGATCTCGTTGAGCACGCCGAGGACGGCCGGTCGAACGGCGGTGAACGCCAGTCCAGGACCGCGAGGCTCACGGTTCGGGAACATCCGTTGGACGGCGAAGTCACGCGCACGCCGGATCAGCCCATCGGAGGCCACGCCGAAGCTGAAGGCGACGTTCCCCCGGCGGCGCTCGGCGACGAGATCGACGAGATCCGTCGCCATGGCGATCTCGTCGCTGGTCGCGAAATCAGGCTCGTCGTCCCACCAGAGGAGGTCGACGTTCTGGAGGAGAAGGATCCGAACGAGCCCTCCGCCGGTGGCCGCGTTCGATGCCTCAGAGGGCGAGAACCGGGAGTACTCCTCGACCGATTGGGTCACCAGCCGATCCTGGCCCCCCCGAAGAGATGCCAGGAAGCCGAGCGTCGGGTGGGAGAGCGCATCGGCGACGAGTCCGCCGACCTCGCCGAGATCCGCATCGGGCCCCAAGGCTTCAATGGCCTCATAGACCGCATCGATGGACTTACGACGCTGCCTCAACAGCCGAGCGGGATCCACGTCCGGCGCGGAGTGCAACATGGGAATCCAGGCTACCACCGAGCATCTGTCTCACCCCCGGGGGAGATAGCGGCTGGTCGAGTTGTGGAAGAGTACGCACAGCGAAAGGAGTTCCATGTCCTCAGAGAGCGTCAGCGTGGTGAGTGGCGGAACATCGGGCATCGGCCTCGCCGTGGCCCAGAGGTTCGGTGCGGAGGGCGGTCGCGTCGCGGTCCTCGGAAGAGGCAACGCCTCTTTGGACGAGGCCCGGAAGGCGATTCTTGCCGCTGGGGCCTCTGAGGTGCTGGCTCTGGTGGTCGATGCCACCGATGATGCCCAGGTTGCCACGGCCTTCTCCGCCATCGGCGAGCAATGGGGAGCGGTCAACGCTCTCGTGAACACGGTGGGTCCTCCGGCTCAAGGCGGCTTCGGCGATCTTGACGACGGGGGGTGGTTCGATGCATTCGACGCCGGCGTCTTGTCTGCCGTGCGCACGGTGCGCCACGGTCTGCCCTGGATCCGCAAGGCGTCGTGGGGCCGGATCGTCAACGTGACCGCGATGTCGGTCAAGCATCAGAATCCCCGGCTCATCGCCTACACCGCGTCGAAAGCCGCATTGGCCAGTGTGACGAAGAACCTTGCCCGGACCCTTGCTCCCGATGGGATCCTCGTCAACGCCGTTGCTCCCGGAGCGGTGCTCACCGACGCAATCACCTCCGCGGTGAACGCAACTGGCGTCGATGGACGAGATCCGGTCGCCGCCTACGCGATGCTCGAGGAGCACTTCGGCCTTGATGTCGATCTGAAGCGGGTCGGCATGCCGAACGAGCTCGCCGAGGTCATCTGCTTCTGTGCGTCGGCGTCGAATACCTACATGACGGGCGCTCACCTCAACGTCGATGGAGGATCAGACTTCGCCTGACTTCGACTCGGCGTCGACTAGCCGACGCCGAGTCGGCTGTTGTACGAAGCGATGATCTGGTTGGACTTGAACGCTGCCTGCGCCAGAGCCTTCGCCGGACCGACGCCGCTGACGAACATCGACGCCTCGGCGTCGGCGATCGCCGCATGGACGTCGTTGAACGGTCCCACCACGGCCCCTGCGGTCGCCGCCGACTGCACGCCCTTCGTGAGCTGCGTGTAGGCGACCTTGAATGCGGGGTTCTGCGTCCAGAGATCCTGGATCGTCGTCGACGCGGCGGAGCTCTTCCGCAGCGGGACGTATCCGGTACCCGCCGACCACGCAACCTGCGAGGCGGTCGAGTCGAGGTACGCGATGTAGGTCCACGCTGCAGCTCGCTTCGCCGCAGATGAATGCTTCGAGATCCACAGGCCGTTGCCACCCGGCTCGACGCCCCCGATCGATGCTGCCGAGAGCTTGGGGAACGGAGCGACGCCCAGCTCGACGTTCGGGTACTGGCCGGTGGCCAGCAGCTGCTGGACCGTGCCCAGGGCGGCAGAGGTGTCGATGGTCATCGAGTACTTGCCTGAACCGACGCCCAAGAGGTTGTCGTAGCGGCCCGCGCCCTGGATCGGGTTCGTCGTCGCACTCCCGTTCTTCACGAGCTGGCTGAGGTTGGCGAAGATCGACAACCCGGTCTTGTTGGTGAAGACCGTCTTGGTCGCCCGTGAGGCGCGACCGTTCTCGCTGTTCACGAAGACCTGGTTAGCAGTTGCCATCCACGTCTCGAGGTGCCACGGGTCAAGCACGAGTCCGAGACCCCCCTGACCCTTGGTCTTGAGGGTGTTCGCCGCCGCGACCAGCTGAGGCAGGGTGGCGGGCGGCTGATCAGGGTTGAGTCCGGCCTTGGAGAAGGCGAGCTTGTTGTAGAAGAGGACCGGTCCCGAGACGCCGAACGGCATCGCCCACTGCGAGCCGGCAACCTTCCAGTAGGCGAGGGCACGGGCAAGGAAGTCGCCGGTCGGGTACTTGAACGCGCTGATGCACTGCTGGACGGGCATGAACGACTGCGTGTCGATCGCCGCCTGGGTGTCGGTGTCGGTGAGCATGGCGATGTCCGGGAGCTCTCCGTTCGAGAGCCCCGCCTGGTACTTGGTGAAGGTGTCTTGATACGACGTCTGGGCGACGAGGTTCACGTGAACCTTCGACTGCGAGGCGTTGAACTGGTCTGTCAGGCGGGTGAGCTCCTCGCCGTTGGCCCGAGGCATCGATTCCCAGAAGTTCAGCGTGATCGGCCCGGTGGCGCCTTTGAGGGCCGAGGGGCTGCACGATGGCGCTGACGCCGCCCCCGCTGTCCCGGAGACCACACCGGAGGCCACGGTGATCGTCGATGCTCCTAGGGCTGCGACGAGGGTGGACGCGGCGATTCTGCGAAGTCTCATCTGGCTTGTGTAGCACCGAATGGTGAACGGCGCGTGGCAGAACGGTGATGCCTACTTCACGGCTCCGGCCGTGAGGCTGCGGACCAGCTGCTTTTGGAAGACGACCATGAGGATCAGAAGGGGGATGACGGCGATGACCGTGCCGGCCAATGAGACGTTGAGCTGGTCGAGCTGGGTGTTCAGCAGCTCTTTCAGCCCGATCTGGACCGTGCGAACCGAGGTGTCGTTGCCGGTGACCAGCAACGGCCACAAGTACTGGTTCCACGCTCCGAGGAACGAGAAGACCCCGAGGGCGGCGATGACCGGCCGCGCCAGGGGGATCGCCACGCTCCAGAGGAACCGGAGGTGGCCGTAGCCGTCCAGCTGAGCGGCCTCTTTGAGATCACGCGGAATCTGAAGGAACGCCTGTCGCAGGAGGAAGACCCCGAAGCCGGTGGCCAGGAACGGCACGGTCAGGCCGGGGAAGGTGTTGAACCATCCCAGTGAGGAGACCGTCGAGAGGTTCGTCGCCACGGTGACCTCGAACGGGACCATCAAGGTGGCCAGGAACACGATGAAGAGCGTGCGCTTGAAGGGGAAGTCGAGGAACGCGAACGCGTAGGCGGCCAGGATCGAGGTGACGAGCTGACCGGCGACGATTATCCCGGTCTGGATCGCCGAGTTGCGCAGGTAGATGCCGAGGTGGCCCTGGTTCCATGCCTTGGCGTACGAGCTCCACTGCGGGTGTGCGGGGAAGAGCGGAGGTGGCTGGTGGGCTATCTGACTGGGCAGCAAGAGCGAGTTGACCACCGCCGTGTAGATGGGGAAGAGGATGACGATCGCCGCCATGCTCAACAAGGTGTAGCGAAGCACAAGGCGCAGGTGCTTATTCTTCCTCGCAGCCCCGACGGGGTGGTCACGCCTCGGCATAGTGGACCCTCCGCTCGAGGAACCGGAACTGGGCCATGGTCAACGCCAGCGTGATGGTGAACAGCACGATGGAGAGAACGGCGGCCGCTCCGGGATCGTTCTGGATCGACAGCGCCCGGTAGATGGCGTAGAGCAGGACGTTGGTGTGGGTGAACGGGGCGTTCTGGGGGCCGATCAGGATGTCGATCTGGCCGAAGCTCTGGAACGCGTAGATCGTCTCGACGACCAGACCGAAGAAGAGCGTCGGCGACAGGAGGGGGATGGTCACCCGCCAGAACTGGGTCCATGTGCCTGCGCCATCGAGCCGTGCCGCCTCGAGGACCTCCTCGGGCAGTGACTGGAGTCCGGCCAGCATGATGATGAAGGAGAGCCCGAGGAACTGCCAGATGGCGATGATCGAGACGGCGGGAAGGGCCCAGGTCGGGTTGCTGAGGATCGCCGGAGTGGGATTGATCCCGAGCCAGGGGAGGAGTCCCACGACCGGATCCATCAGGGTGCCGAAGATCACGGCAGCCACCGCAACGGAGCTGACCACCGTCGAGGAGAACACGGTCCGGTAGACGGCCATGCCCCGGAGCTGCTTGTGGGCCGCCACCGCCAGGGTGAGGCCTCCGAGGAGTCCCACCGGCACCACCATCAGGACGAACGCCAGCGTCGACAGCAGGCTCTGGTGGAAGTCGGTCGACGAGAGCACCGAGCCGACCTGGCGAAGCCCGACGAAGTGAGAGGGAAGCCCCGGGTAGGGAGGGTTCTGGTAGAGCGCCAGCTGGAAGTTCTTGAGGAACGGGTAGAAGGTGAAGACTGCGAAGACCACGAGAGCCGGCAGCAAGAGCAGGTAGGCCAAGCGCCATTCCTTGTGCTTGGAGGAAAAGTGCAGGGTCGTCACGGTCCCTCGAGCCGCTCCCCGGACTCGGCATCGAAGGCGGTGAGCTGGTCGCCGAGGAACTCGATGGAGACCCCATCGCCGATCGAGGGGAGGGCGGCGGTGTTCGCCTGTCGGACGACGATCCGAGTCGAATCGGCCAAGGAGCAGATGACGTGGGTCTCTGCCCCGAGGAGCTCAACGAGAGCCACACGGGCATCGATGCCGTCGGGTGCGAGGAACACCGACTCGGGGCGGATCCCGAGTGTCACGTCGCCATCGTGCACCGAACCGAGATGAGGTGGCATCGAGAGAGAACCACCGCTCAGCTCGAGTTGCCCCGACGCGGCTCGAGCTGGGATCAGGTTCATGCCGGGGCTGCCGAGGAAGGAGGCGACGAAGGTGTTGATGGGGCGCTCGTAGAGGGTCTGGGGGGCGTCGACCTGCTGAAGCCGTCCGCCGTTCATCACCGCGATCCGGTGCCCCATCGTCATCGCCTCAACCTGGTCGTGGGTGACGTAGAGCATGGTGGCGGCGAGGCGTTGCTGGAGCGAGACGATGTCGGCCCTCGTCTGGACGCGCAGTGTTGCGTCGAGGTTCGAGAGCGGTTCGTCCATGAGGAAGACCTTGGGGTCACGCACAATCGCTCGGGCCAGGGCGACCCGCTGGCGCTGGCCGCCGGAGAGCTGCCCAGGCTTGCGGTCCAGCAGCGTGTCGAGGCCGAGGGTCTCGGCGGCGACCTTGGCTCGCCGGGTCCGCTCGCCGGGCTCCACCCGCTTCTGGCGCAGGGGGAACTCGATGTTCCTGCGAACCGTCATGTGCGGATAGAGGGC
>JADGOD010000047.1 GCA_017883125.1 Acidimicrobiales bacterium | reverse complement strand
TACGCGTGCATGCTGCTCGCTGATGCCGGGGCCGAGATCATCACCATCGATCGTCTGGACCCCACCGCTGACTCGAGCAAGCCGTACTACAAGATCCAGAACCGCTCCCGGCGGAGCGTCGCTGTCAATCTGAAGCACCCTGAGGGCGTGGAGCTCGTCCTCGATCTGCTCAGGGGTGCCGACGCGCTCATCGAGGGGTTCCGTCCCGGGGTCACCGAGCGTCTCGGCATCGGGCCCGAGGCCTGTCTCGCCGTGAACCCCGCGCTCGTCTACGGCCGGATGACCGGCTGGGGCCAGGACGGCGACCTCGCCGAGCGGGCGGGGCACGATATCAACTACATCGCCATCGCCGGAGCGCTCTGGGCCATCGGCCGCAAGGACGAGATCCCCACGCCGCCCATCAACCTGGTCGGCGACTTCGGAGGCGGTGGGATGATGCTGGCGTTCGGCGTCACCGCGGCGCTTCTCGAGGCCAAGCGCTCGGGCACGGGCCAGGTCGTCGACGCCGCGATGATCGACGGGACGGCGTCGTTGATGCACATGGTCTACAGCTTCCACGAGCAGGGGACCTGGAACGAGAACCGGGGCGACAACCTGCTCGACACCGGAGCCTTCTTCTACGAGGTCTACGAGACCTCTGACGGCGGCTACATGTCGGTCGGAGCCATCGAGCCGCAGTTCTACGCCCTCCTCATCGAGGCGCTCGGCCTGAGTGGCGAAGGCCTGCCCCACCAGATGGACCGCTCGGCATGGCCGGCGATGAAGGAGCGCTTCGCCGGGATCTTCAAGGCGAAGACACGGGCAGAGTGGACGGCGATCTTCGAGAACCTCGACGCCTGCGTGTTCCCCCTGCTCACACCGTTCGAAGCACCCAGCAGCCCGTTCCTCGTCGACCGCGAGGTCTTCGTCGAGGTCGAAGGGGTGACGCAGCCGGCCCCGGCTCCGCGCTTCTCCGTCACGCGCTCGGAGATCTCGAGGCCGCCGTCCATCCCCGGAGCCGACACCGACGCAGCGCTCGCTGACTGGGGGATCGATGAGGGACGCATCGCCTCGATGAAGGACAGCGGAGCACTCTTCTAGCTGACAGAGCGGCCCGCTGCGGGCGTGCTCACCCCTGGGCGGAGCCCCGCTCGATGATGGCCGTGCGGCCCTGCTCGAGTCGAGTGGAATCGAACGAGCTCTTCATCCACTCATCGTGGCGGTGGATCTCGGCGAGCCAGGCATCGTCTCCGGAGAGCGCCTCGACCTCCTCGTAGAGATGGCGGATCGCCCGTGTCGCCAGGGGATCGATCCCGGCGATCGTGGCAGCGACCTCTTGAGCCCGGCCGACGAGCTCGTGATGGGGGGTCACCTCAGTGATGAGCCCCCACGCAAGTGCCGTTTTGGCGTCGACGTAGTCTCCCGTCAAGCTCATGCGGCGAGCTCGATCGATCCCGATCAGTCGAGGAAGCCGGACGGTGATGCCGCCGGCTGGCATCACGCCCACCCTGGTGTGGGTGTCGGCGAATCGGGCGCGCTCCGAGGCGATCAGGAAGTCACAGCTCAAGGCCAGCTCGAGGCCACCGGTGGCAGCGGGACCGTTGATGGCTCCGATGACCGGTGTGTCGTGCGCCGGGAGCATGCCCAGCTGAGGGGCCGAGCCATCCGGTGGCGTTCCGACTGAGGTCGAGAGGGCCTCTTCGAACGAGGTGAGGTCGATGCCGGCGCAGAAGGCTGGATCAGCGCCGGTGAGGACGATCGCCCTGATGGAGCCGTCCGCGTCGAGCTCCCTGATGGCCGCATAGAGCTCGAGGTTCATCTGCGTCGAGAGGGCGTTCCGCTTCTCGGGCCGATTGAGCGTGACCGTGGCCACCGCATCTCTCCGCTCGACGAGCACCACGTTGGCTGCCATCACGCCCCCTCCGGTCGGCGACCACCTCTGATCGTGAACGACCCAAGACTAGTGGGGGGCGTTTCGGTGGCACCTTCTCGGGACGCGGAGCGACCGGAGGACCGTCTCAGTCGTCCCGTGACGGCTTTCCCATGTGCCAGCCACTGCAGAACTCACACTGGTAGACGTGAAGGTCGACCCGGTCCTCGACCCATCGCAGTTGGGCGGCATCCGCAGCGTCCCGCTCAGTGGGGAACCGGGACTTCGGGGCCCCGTCTGTTCGCCAGTGTGACCCGCTCATCGAGAGAGGCCGGTGCTCCAAGCGTGGTCTTCTGCTCCGAGCCATGCTGTCAGTCTGCCGGATCGAGTGACAGCCGGTGGACCGTGAGGGGTAAACTTCGACGTGATGTCAGACGTCTCCCAGGTCATCGAACCTCAGATCAGCGATCCGATCCTTGATGAGGGTGACCATGATCGCTTCACCCACATCGTCCTTGAGGGGTACACCCCGAAGGGGTCAGAAGACTTCGTCCCCGTGGGCAACTCCGTCGTCGAGGGGATGATCAACCAGACCGCGGTGCGTGCGCTCTGCGGGAAGGAGTGGGTTCCGGGTAAGGACCCCGGTCGATTCCCGATCTGCCAGAGCTGCGTCGAGGTCGCCGAGTCGATGGGGTGGAAGGTTCCTGGTCGTTGAGCGAGGGCGATTCGCCGTCAGGACACGCCGAGTCGGGTGCCAAAGAAGTCGAGGACCTGTTCGAGGGCCACGCGCGTCGGTGATCCCTCGGCGTCCGAGTAGTGCTCGGACAGCACCGAGTGCGACCTCTTCGAGTACCCCCACGGGTTGTCGGCGGATGAGTCGATCTCCACGCCGATGAAGTTCTCGCCGAGCTCTTGGCGGAGCCGGGCGAACCGTTCGGCGGGAACCGCCATGTCGCCGGTGAACCGGAGGCCCATGACGCAGACCCCCTCGGCGACGCGCGCCTTGACCGCCTCAAGATCCTCGGGGCTGAGGCCGAGGTCGCTCTTGCGGGTCTTGCCGAGGGCAAAGGGGAGCGACGGTTGGCTGAGGACGGGTGCGACGACGACAGGATCGACCATCATGCCGAGGGCGAATCCGCCCGAGAAGCACATGCCGACCGCACCGACCCCGGGGCCTCCGCACCGCTGGTGCTCGACCCGGGCGAGCTCGCGAAGCCACTGGGTGATCGGGCTGGTGGTCTGCGTCGCCAACGTGGCGAACTCCCGGCTGACGCAGGTCCTGGCCATCGAAGCGATGGCGTAGGGGGTGGTCGCGGGCTTCCCTGGGGTGCCGACGAGACTGGGGAGGACCGCTGTCATGCCGTGCTCGGCGACCTTGCGGGCGAACGCCGCGACCGACGGCGTGATGCCGGGGATCTCATGGATGACGATGACCGCCGGCCCCGAGCCGGTTCGGTAGATCGCCCGGGTCGATCCTTGGGCTGTGAACGGCTCGACGGTGAAGTCGTCGAGAGCTGCAGGTTCCAGAGGGTCACGCACGGGACCGACCCTAGGACCGACTTGCTGGGTCGTCCAGCGGGCTTGGCCCCTTGGAAGCCGAGACGTCGAGGCGCGTGGCGTGGGATCCGTCGGCAGGTTGCCGAGGGAGAAGGGGGCGTCAGAGCGAGGCTCGAGATGACGCAGCGATGACGAAACGGCGCGAAGGCACCGAACTTCGTCGGAGAAACAGGTGTATCTGGTTCCTCCACCGGTGGTTCAGTGAACCACCGGTGGAGGCGCTCAGAGACTTCAACTACTAGATGGCGCGAACGGCCTTTGCCTCGTCACCCTTGCGGCCAGCGCCGACTTCGAACTCGACTTCCTGGCCCTCTTCGAGGGAGCGGTAGCCGTCACCCTCGATGTTGGAGTAGTGGACGAACACGTCGTCGCCGTCGGGACGGGAGATGAAGCCGTAGCCCTTCTCGCTGTTGAAAAACTTAACGGTGCCAGTAGGCATGTCTTTGGTTCCTTCTTTCTTTTCTTTTATTCCGCTTACTTTGCGGTTTTGGCGCAGCGCGACGCAACTGAGAGTTTCAGTGGGGGGGCTGCGGAGAGTGAGAGGCTTGGCCGATCGACCATTCGTGAGGTCACCTTGGTGCGGTGAGTGAAACTTATAGAAACAACCGTAGCCGCAAACCGGCCGCTTGTCTCCTCATGTCGTCAATCTCTCTCAGGAGAGCCCCGAGAGGACAGCCTCCACGATCGCCTGGGCGTCGGTGCGGAAGTAGCGACGAAGTGCTTCTCGGGTGTCCGAGAGACCGGCACCGTCGGTTCCGAGCACGGTGAGGGGCCGGTCGAGGAACGGCGCGATCTGGGTTGGGACAAGGGTCACGTAGTCCGAGACCGCCACCAGCGGACCTGGTGCATCGGCGAGGACCTCGGTCACATACGGCGTGCCCGCCGGGTTCGCCGCCAGGCAGGCAAGCGCCTCTTCCCTCAGTGCCTTGTAGGAGGTAGCCGAGTAGAGCGCGACGGCTATCCCGTGCTTCTCTTCGAGCAGCTCTGCCGCCTTGATCGCCTCGACGGCAGACGACCCGGAGAAGATGACCGTGGCCCTCTTCTTCTTCTTGTTCTTCTTGAGTCTCGGCGCAGGACGGAAGAGGTAGAGGCCCTCGATGATCCCGTCACGGACGCCCTCGGGCATCGGAGGCTGCGCGAAGTTCTCGTTGTACAAGGTGAGGTAGTACACGACGTCTTGAGGGTTCTCGCCGTACATGTCCTCAAGCCCGTGGGCCACGATGGCGGCCACCTCGTAGGCGAACGCCGGGTCGTAGGCCTTGATGAAGGGGTAGGCCGCCGCCAAGAGGAGGCTGTGTCCGTCTTGGTGCTGAAGTCCCTCGCCCATCAGCGTGGTGCGTCCCGCAGTGGCCCCGAGGAGAAATCCGCGAGCACGGGCATCGCCGAGCTGCCAGAACGCGTCACCGGTCCGCTGGAACCCGAACATGGCGTAGAAGAGGTAGAAGGGGATGGTGGCGACGCCGGTGTGGGCATAGCTGGTCGCCGCGGCCTGGAACGTCGCAGTGGCGCCGGATTCGGAGATCCCCTCCTCAAGGATCTGGCCGTTGGCCAGCTCGCGGTAGGAGAGCATCATCTGGGCGTCGACCGGCGTATAGCGCTGCCCGTCGGGGGCGTAGATCCCCACCTCTTGGAAGAGCGAGTCCAACCCGAAGGTGCGCCCCTCATCGGGGACGATCGGCACGATCTGAGCTCCGATGCCCGGATCGCGTATCAGGGTCCTGAGGAGACGGACCATCGCTCCGGTGGTCGAGAACTCGAGCTCTCCGGAGCCGGCCTCGAACTCGGCGGTCACCTCCCGGCTCGGGAGCTTGACGGGCTCGTATCGCACGACCCGCTGGGGGAGCGAGCCGTTGAGCTCCGCTCGTCGATCCCGCAGGTAGGTCTCTTCGGGCGACCCCGGGTCGAGCTGCAGGTAGGGGGGCTCGTGCTTGTCGATCTCATCAGGGATCAGCTCGGTCAGGCCGAGGCGGTTCCGGAGGAGGAGCAGTTGGTCCCACGACATCTTCTTGATCTGGTGGGTGGCGTTGCGAGACTCCACCTGTGCCCCGAGCGCCCATCCCTTGACGGTGTGGGCCAATATGACCGTGGGCTGGCCCCTGTGCTCGACGGCCGCCTTGTACGCAGCGTAGATCTTGTAGTGGTCGTGGCCACCTCGAGGAAGGACCTCGAGCTCGCCATCGCTCAGATGCGCAACGAGCGCCGCAAGGCGGGGATCGGTTCCGAAGAACTCGCTGCGAATCGTCGCACCGTCGACGGTGGCCAGGCGTTGGAAGGTCCCGTCAGGGGTCCGGGTGAGCGCATCGAGGAGGACGCCGTCGACGTCACGGGTGAAGAGGTCGTCCCACTGTCGACCCCAGATCACCTTGATCACGTTCCAGCCGGCACCGAGGAAGGTGCCTTCGAGCTCCTGGATGATCTTGCCGTTGCCCCGCACCGGCCCGTCGAGCCGCTGGAGGTTGCAGTTCACGACGAAGATGAGGTTGTCCAGGTGCTCTCGGCCCGCGAGCCCCAATGCCGCAGTCGCCTCGGGCTCGTCGGTCTCGCCGTCTCCCACGAAGGCCCACACCCTGCTTGCGCTGGTGTCGGCCAACCCCCGGTGCTCGAGGTAGCGGTTGAAGCGCGCCTGGTGGATCGCCGAGATCGGTCCGAGACCCATCGACACGGTTGGGTACTCCCAGAAGTCGGGCATGAGTCGAGGGTGAGGGTAGGAGGAGAGGCCTGGATGGTCGGTGCCGACCCGCTTGGCCTCGAATCGGAAGTGCTCGAGATCATCTTCGCTTAGCCGGCCTTCGAGGAACGCTCTGGCGTAGATCCCGGGAGAGGCATGGCCTTGGAAGAACACCTGATCGCCCGCGGAGCCGTCGGCCTTCCCGCGGAAGAAGTGATTGAAGCCGATCTCGTAGAGGGTCGCCGACGACGCGTAGGTGGCGAGGTGGCCTCCGATGCCCGGAGCACGCTCGTTTGCCCGGATCACCATGGCGACGGCGTTCCATCGGATGAGCGCTCGGATCCGGTGCTCGATCCACGGATCTCCTGGGTAGGGGGGTTCCGCTGCCGGCTCGATCGTGTTCAGGTACGGCGTCGAGATCGTCGATGGGAAGCCGACGTCGAGTGCTCGGCTCCGGTCAAGGAGCCGCATGAGCAGGTAGCGAGCCCTCGTGGGCCCGTAGACCTCGACGGCGGCATCGAACGCCTGCAGCCAGCCATCGGTGGCGCCGGGGTCGATGTCGATGAGCTGGAAGGCGGCTCCAGCGATCGACGGCTCCTGCTCGAGCTCGATTGCACCCTGTTCATCGACCTCAGACAACTGACCCCCAGTCGGTGGATTCAAGGATCTCCTTGACCCGCGACAGGAACCGAGCGGCGTCGGCACCGTCCATGGCCCGGTGGTCCCAGCTCATCGCCAGATTGCCCACGGGTCGGATGGCGATGGACTTCGTTCCGTCCCGGTTGAGGACGACCGCACGATCGACGACGCGATCGGTGGAGAGGACCGCAACCTGGGGCGGTGTGATGATCGGAGCGGTCAAGACGCTTCCCACCGAGCCGTTGTTCGAGATGGCGAACGTGCCGCCCGTCATGTCATCGGGGCCGAGCCGCTTGGTGCGAGCCCGGTCGGCGAGGGTGTTGATGGCTTCAGCCATCCCGGTGACCGTGAGCCGGTCGGCATGATGGACCACCGGTGCGAGGAGGCCCTGGTCGGTGTCGACGGCGAAGGCGAGGTTGATGTCCCCGTGAAGGACGAGCCCTTTGTCACCGACGCTCGAGTTGAGTACAGGGTGCTCGCCCAGTGCTCGAGCCACGGCGACGGCGACGAACGCCAGCGCAGTCGGCGGCGTGGCATTGCCGCGTCCCTTGACGGCGGCCCGAGCCGCCATGACTGAGGTATGGTCGACCTCGACCATCGAGAGGGCGTGGGGAACCGTGGCGTTGGACTGCGAGACGATGCGGCTGGTCACCGACCGGATCCGAGTGAACCGGACGAACGTGTCGCCTTCGCCGGGCTCAACCATCTGGGCTGAGGTCGGTGCGGAGCTCGGCGCTGGTGCAGGCGACGCCTTGGGGACCGGCGCCTCCAGTGGCATCGGCGGCAGCGGGAGCCCGCTGGAGCTCTCGGATGGTGTGGATGACCGGGCTGCAGCCGGCGGGGCGAGGGGTGCCTCGGGGGTGGAGCCCGCTCGCGACGTGCCGGGCGTGGGCTCATCCTTTGCCTTGGCACTCGGGGCGCTCGGAGGGGGTGTCGATGGTGGGACGACGGCCGGTTCGGCGGTCTCGATGGTCACGACGGGGTCGCCGACATGGACGGTGCCCCCCGTGGGGATGAGGATCTCGACGACAGTCCCGGAGACTGGGGAGGGGATCTCGGAATTGACCTTCTCGGTGGCGAGCTCGAAGAGAGGATCACCGGCGTTGATCGGCGAGCCCGGTGTGGCGAACCAGGTGGCGATGGTCCCCTCAGTGACCGATTCTCCAACTTCGGGGACCCGTACTGATTCGAGTGCCATCGCTGTCGCTCTTCTCCTCTGGAATCCGAGTCGATCGAGACGGCGCTCCCTGCGGAGCTCCAATCTGATCTCGGTGAACTGACTCCTACGGTATCGGGTTCTCGATGCCTGTCTTCCCTACCGGTGAGTAACGCCTTCGAGTGGCTGATCCGGTCGCCGGCAGGCATGATCCAACCCTGCGTCCCAACTTCCCGGTACCTTCGTCCGACATGTCTGTCTCCCTGCATCTGCTGGTTCCGCCGTCTGAGGGCAAGGCGCCCGGCGGGCGCGGGCGCACCGTGGTCGACGCCTTTGGCAGTGATCTGGGGACCCACCGCTCCGCGGTGCTCGAGGCCCTTCGGAGCCGGATGACGAGGATCTCGAGGGCCCGGGCCGAGAAGCTGCTGGGAGCGCGCGGCGCGCTGCTGGACTCCTCGCTCGCAGCGATGGAGGCCCTGATGGACGGCGACACCCCGTTGATGCCTGCGTGGCGCCGCTACACCGGCGTCGTGTGGGGCCACCTCGAACCCACGACGCTGACCGATGCTCAGCGTCGTCGGCTCCTGATCCCCTCGTCGATCTACGGGATCACGACGGGCGTCGACTCGATCGCCGACTACCGCCTGAAGATGTCGGTGGGACTTGTCGGGGTGGGCAACCTGGCGACGTACTGGCGTGAGCCGGTGACCGACGTCTTAGAGAAGGCGGCTCATGGTCGAGTCGTCGTCGATCTCCTGCCGAAGGAGCATTCGAGAGCAGTGGACCTCGATCGACTCCGGAGCTCAGTCGAGGTCGTGCGCGTCCGGTTCATCAGTGCGAACGGCTCGCGGGCGGTCGGGCACGCCGCCAAGGCGGTCAAGGGACGGCTCGCCAGGGTGATCCTCGAAGAAGGCCTTGACCAGATCACCGCATTTGAGTGGGAGGGCTGGAGGGTCCGCTGGGCCGGGAGCGATCTTGCCGTCATCGCACCAGCGGCCTTGTAGCCCATCGATGCCGGCCTCCCCCGAGCGGGACCGAACCAGGTCGACCGGAGATCTCGAAGATTCGGTTGCGGGAAGGTCGGACGGTAGGCTGGAGGTCTCGTGAGCCTTGTCAAGACACTCCGCCGAAAGCGACGGTGCGTTGGAGAAGGGTGGCGCTCGACGTCGGTCGGCCGCCATGGCTCCCGGCCTGCTGCCCAGAGCGGGGTCGGGAGATAGCCCCATGGATCAGACGCCGAACAGCGAACAACGGACGCACGAATCGCCACCGGGCGCGCTGATCCCTGGAGTCGGGACCATCGCTGCGCGCAACTACCTCGGCTCGGTCCTCCTCCTCGGCGAGTCGCTCCGAGCGCTCAATCCCATGTGGCGGCTGACAGCCCTGCTGATCGATGCCACCGACGAGGAGATCGCCTCGTACTCCGAGGCGTATCCGTACATCGATTTCATCGACCCCGAGGCGCTGCCCATCGAGAGCGAGACCCTCGATCGCATGAAGCTGTACTACGACCTCACCGAGTTCGCCACCGCCGTGAAGCCGTCGATGCTCTCGATGCTCCTCGAGAAGGCGCCGACGGCGATGTACATCGACCCCGACATCGAGATCTTCGACTCACTCGAGTTCCTCAGCGATGCCGCCGAGCGCCACGGGATCGCCCTCACCCCGCACGTGATGGCACCGACCCCGCGTGACGGGAAGGACACCTCCGAGGAGCAGTTCCTCACCTCGGGGCAGTTCAACCTCGGATTCATCGCCGTCTCCCGATCGGCGACGCCGTTTCTTGGCTACTGGACCGAACGGCTCGAGCGGTTCTCACGGATCGACTTCGCCAAGGGGTACTTCACCGACCAGAAGTGGGTCGACGCCGTGCCGAGCCTCTTCGATCACGAGGTCATCCGGGATCCGGGCTGCAACGTGGCCTACTGGAACCTCCATCAGCGCGTCTTGACCGAGACCGACGGTTCCGCCGTCACCGTCGATGGTGAGCCGCTCAAGTTCTTCCACTACAGCGGCCACTCCGCATCTGATCCCCTGACGCTGTCGAAGTACGCACCGAACACTCGAGTCAACGTCCAGGCGGATCCAGTGCTCAAGCGGTTGCTCCTCGAGCGTGCCGAGCGGATGACGGCCAAGTCGGTTCCCACCCCGGCGTATCGATGGGACCGCTGGCCCGACGGCCGGCCGGTCACTGCCGAGCTGCGCCGTGGCTATTGGCTGGCCGTGGACGACGCTGTCCGGTCGGGCTCCCCGCTACCTCCTGCGCCGGGCTGGAGCACCGGCTCCGAGGAGTTCTCCCGGTTCCTGGCGGCCCCTGTTCGGGGCCGGATGCCGCGGCACGCCCTGCTGTTCTGGAGGGGGAGCAGCGAGGCCCAAGCAGCCTTCCCCAACCCCACCCTCCAGCGGACCGACGAGTTCGCCGAGTGGCTGCTCGAGCACCCAGGGTTTGTCGGCTCCGCCACCCCTGAGGTCCTCGAGGCGTTGGCGAGCCGAAAGGGCGCTCGTGACCCGATGTACCCCATCGGGGTCAACGTCGTCGGCTACCTCGCCGGCGAGTTCGGGATGGGCGAGCACTCCCGAAACGTGGCGGCTTCGCTTCGGGCGGCTGGGCTGCCTGTTGCGCTCGTCCCTCTCCGAGCCGAACATCAGTCGCATCGCGAGGATCCAGGTGCGGTCCCACGGGGGGCTCCGTACGCAGCGAACGTCGTGGTCGTCAACGCCGACGTGCTCGGCGACTCCCTGACGCGCAGCGACATCTGGAGCGACATCCAGCCGCGACCCACCGCGGGGATCTGGGCCTGGGAGCTCCCCGAGATGCCTCGCGAGATGGCGTCAGCCAGCCGGGCCCTTGACGAGCTGTGGTGCGGTTCGCACTTCATCCGGCGCGCACTTGAGCGATCCGGGGTGGCGTGTCCGATCCACGTGCACCCGTGGCTCGTCGAGCCTCCGGGACCGACGCACCTGATCCGCGAGGACCTCAACCTGGCATCCGATCGGTTCCTGTTCGGCTTCTCGTTTGACTTCCGGTCCGTGGAGAAGCGGAAGAACCCCGCCGGTCTGCTCGACGCCTACTGCGAGGCCTTCGGACCTGACGACGGCGTCGGACTGGTGCTCAAGACCATCAACGGGACCGGCTCTGAAGGGCTGGACTCGATCGCTGCTCGAGTCGAAGGGCGGCCTGACGTCGTCCTGATCGATGCAGCCTGGACGAGCCAGGAGATGAGGGCCTTCTACCAGCTGATCGATGCCTATGTCTCCCTCCATCGAAGCGAAGGCACCGGGCTCACGCTCCTCGCCGCCATGGCCGCGGGTACCCCGACGGTCGCCACTGGGTGGTCGGGAAACGTCGACTTCATGGACCCTGCCGCATCGCGGCTCGTTCCCTTCGAGATCGTCCCCGTCGGAGCCGGAGCGGCGCCGTACCCGCCAGAGGCGACGTGGGCGGACCCGGACCTCGTCGTCGCGGCCGAGATGCTCCGCGAGCTGGCAGCGGATCCCGATGGAGCGAGATCCTTGGGTCGGGCCGGGAGAGACCACGTCTCATCGCTGTACTCCCGGGACGTGGCCTCCGCGTGGTTCGCCGCGAGGGTCGAGGCGCTGGGGGCGATGTGACGATCAACGACGGAACGATGCCTGAGCCCACGAGCGAGGACCTCCACGCCCGGCTGCGGCGCGCTCGTGACGACCTCGAGCGCGCCCGGGAAGAAGCGTCGGCAGCTCGGAGCGACCTTGCCGCCATGCAGGACCGCCTCGCCGAGATCGAGCGGAAGGCTCGGCTGGGCGCCATCGCATCACGGAACGTGGCCAACGTCGAGTTCCTCGAGCGCCAGCAGAAGGAGGTCGCCCACCACCAGACCCTCCTCCGGCTGGCCAAGCCACTTCGAGGGTGGCGATTCTTCCCTGCCCTCGAGCGGCTCGCACGAAGGGCTCGGGCGGCGATCCATTCGTAGGGACATCGCAACGTACGCCGGGCCGAGCCGGTCTTCGGCAAGACTGTCTGAGGGTTCCGTCGAGATATGGAAGGTGAGTCTGCGGGTGAATGATCGGATCGTGATCACCGGTGGTGCCGGGTTCATCGGGACCACAGTGGCGCAGAGGGTCCTGCGCGGCGGCGGCGAGGTTCTCGCTGTCGACTCCATGCACCCCCAGGTCCACAAGCACCCAGGCCGACCGGCGCGGCTCCCCGAGGGGGTGGATCTCTGGCCCTTCGACGTGACGGTCCCGACGGCATGGGATGCGCTCCTCAAGCTCGAGCGACCATCGATCATCGTCCACCTGGCAGCGGAGACAGGCACCGGTCAGTCTCTTCGCGAGGCGACTCGACACAGCTCGGTGAACGTCGTGGGGACCACGCAGATGCTCGACGCCTTCACGAGAGCAGGCCATGTTCCCGACCACATCATCCTGGCGTCGTCTCGTGCCGTCTATGGGGAAGGGGCCTGGGAGGCCGGGGGGGAGCGGTACTACCCATCGGCCCGAACTCACGATGAGCTGGCAGCGGGGCAGTGGGACCCGCGCTCGCCGACCGGGCTCCTCGGGAGCCCCGTTCCCAGCGACGCCGCATGGACCCGAGCCGAGCCGACCAACATCTACGCCGCCACCAAGCTGGCCCAGGAGCATGTGCTGCGGGCGTGGGGTGCGGCGATGGGATGCCCGATCTCGGTGCTCCGATTCCAGAACGTCTTTGGGGTCGGCCAGTCTCTCGAGAACCCCTACACCGGGGTTCTCTCGATCTTCACGAGCCAGGCGCTCTCGCACGAGACGATCAACGTCTACGAAGACGGGCAGATCATCAGGGACTTCGTCTACGTCGACGACGTCGCCGACTCGGTCGTCGCTGCTCTCGCCACGCCTCCGACGGTCTCTCGGACGCTCGACATCGGCGCAGGGAAGTCGACGACGATCCTCGAGGTGGCACGCACGATCGCTGGGCTGGCGGGCGCTCCGGAGCCGACGGTCACCGGGGCGTTCCGAGACGGAGACGTCAGGGCGGCCGCCTGCTCGATCGACGCCGCTCGAGAAGCCATCGGCTACTCGCCTCAATGGACCCTCGAGGACGGTCTGGCTGCCCT